>DAINAJ010000035.1:0-14889 GCA_036733505.1 Casimicrobium sp. | reverse complement strand
GGTTTGAACGTTGCGAAATTCTTATGACAGGTATCGCATTGCGCAGTAGTCGGAAGATGAGTCGCGGTCTTAAAGACTTTTGACGCACCGCCCGCTACGTGACAACTGGAGCACGTGCCGAGGGCAGTGGCAGGATGCTGATAGCTAGCGCCGCTCCACACTGTAGTTGATGCGTGGCATGTATCGCACTGCGCTGTAGTCGAAACGTGGGTGGCTGTTTTTGTTTGTGCGTTGACTGAGGTGAACGCGCCGCTGTGGCAAGTCGAGCAGTTGCCTGAGGAGATTGGGCCGCTTGTACCCGAATGGCTCATGACCGCGGGCTTGAAAGTCGTAGTGTTTCTGTGGCAGGTATCGCATTGTGCCGACGTCGGAATGTGTGCGGCATGCTTCGGCAAACCAGGGCCGCCCGTCACGTGACAAGTTGAACAAGTGCCGGAGGAGTTTGCTGGATGCACGTAAGTAGCAGGCAGCCAGCCGGAGATGCGATGACAGGTATCGCAGCTCGAAGTAGTCGAGACGTGTGTTGTCGTCTTACCGCGCGCTTTGGTGCCGTCGTGACAAGTGGCGCACGTTCCCGCGACAACTCCGGTGTGATTAAACGTCGCAGGAGCCCAAGCTGACGTTCGATGACAGGTGTCGCAGCTCTGACTTGTCGGTAAATGTGTAGCGCTCTTGCCCTTGGCGGTGGTGCCGTTATGGCAAGCTGCGCACGATCCGGCTGCAATGCCCGCGTGATTAAACGTCGCTGGAACCCAACCGCTTGTGCGGTGACACGTGTCGCAACTTTGCGTGGTAGGCACATGCGATGTCGACTTACCCCTAGCGTTGGTACCGTTGTGGCACGTAGCGCACGTTCCTGCCGAGACATTCGTGTGATTAAACGTGACGGGCGACCACGCCGTGACTTTGTGGCACGTGTCACAGCTGTCGTTGGTGGCAATGTGTGTTGCGGTTTTGCCGCGTGCTGCGGTACCGTTGTGGCACGTCGCGCAGGTACCAACTACCACACCGGCATGGGAGAAGAATGCAGGAGTCCAGCTGCCGAGTTTGTGGCATGTGTCGCAGCTTTGTGTCGTTGGCAAGTGAGTGGCGGACTTCCCCTTGGCGGTGGTGTTGTTATGGCAGCTTGAACAGGTACCCGGCACAACAGCCGCGTGACTGAACGACGCCGGTAGCCACGCGGTGGTTTTGTGGCATGTGTCGCAGGCTTGTGAAGTCGCTAGATGCGTTGCGGTCTTGCCACGCGCAGTCGTGCCGTTGTGGCATGTGGCACAGGTGCCGGTGACGACTTCTGCGTGGCTAAACGAAGCGGGGGTCCATGAGCTCGTTGTTTTATGACATGTATCGCAACTCTGCGTCGTGTTGACGTGATTTGCGGATTTGCCGCGCGCCGCGCTGCCGTTGTGGCAAGTGCTACAACTGCCACTCACGACAGATGCATGGCTAAACGTCGCGGGGGTCCAAGCATTGATTTTGTGGCAGCTGTCACAGCTTTGAGTCGTCGAGATGTGATTGGCCGATTTGCCACGTGCAGCAGTGCCGTTGTGGCAGGTTGCACAAGTGCCCGAAACCACAGCGCTGTGATTAAACGTGGCTGGCGTGAATGAGGTTGTTTTATGGCACGAGTCGCACGGTGCGGAAGTCACGATGTGATTGGCTGATTTACCTTTTGCCGTAGTGCCGTTGTGGCACGTCGAGCATGCGCCAGGCGCGACAGCCGTGTGGCTAAATTTCGCGCCTGACCATGTGGTTGTTTTGTGGCAGGTATCGCAAGTGGAGTTGGTCGGTACATGAGTCGACGACATCGGCGTCGCAACCACGCGAGAGCCGGTAGCGTGACACCCTTCACAGGTCTTGGGTGTGCCCTTGAAAACGCCTTTGACGTGACAAGTCTCGCAGGTAGCGCGCTCGTGGGTGGAATCCAACGCGTAGCCACTGGCATTGAGATGATCGAATTTCGCGGTGCGGCTCTGTCCAAACGAGAGCCCGCTAGCCATCAGCGCGCAAATCGCTAACAGGCTAAAGAGCCACCTGAGTGCAACGTGGTTATTTTTGATCATTGTCGGGCCCCTTTTGCGCCAAGGCGCAGTGTTCGCCAGTCTTTGGTGTAATGACATTGCTCGCAGCGGCGACCGAAGCCCCCGTTATGAACATCATCTCGCTGATGACAGGTATCGCATTTCGCGCCCATCACCGCGCTCAACGGTTTGGCGTGGCAGGACTTGCAGTCGAGAGTGCGGTGCCCGCCATCGAGCACAAATTTCGTACTGCGATCATGGTCAAACTGCCATGCGAGCCATGTTCTGGTGACGTGACAGGATTCGCACTTCTCGCCCAATGTGCCTTTGTGGACGTCTTCATTTTTGTGGCACCCCACGCAGGTTTTCGGCGCTTCGCGGTAGCGCGCCGTCGCATGGCAAGACTTACACGTCGCGGTTCTGTGTCCACCGGTCAATGGAAACTTTGTCTTGTTGTGATCGAAGAAGGTTTTCGTCCACTTTGTGTCGGCGTGACATGCCACGCAGTCCTTGCCTAACTCACCTTTGTGTACATCGTCTTTCTGATGACATGACACGCAGGCGGCTTCCGTTTTTTTGGTGTACAGGGGTCCGGTGTGACACTTATTACAGGTCAGCGGCGAATGGCCACCGGACAAAGAAAACTTGGTAAGTTTGTTGTGATCGAACGCGTAGGATTTCCAGTCGCGCGCGTTATGGCAGGTGTCGCAGCGGTCACCGTAATCGCCTTTGTGCGTATCGTCTTTCTGATGACAACTGACGCACGTCGTTGCGATATTGCGGTACTGATCGGGCTTCGTGTGGCACGCGTCGCATCGCGTCGTTCGATGCTTGTCGAGCAGCGGAAAGCGCGTTTTCGCATGATCGTAGTTCGATACGCGCCAATCTTTCGAGGTGTGGCAGCTCTGACAGTCTTTCCCAAGTGTTGCCTTGTGACGGTCATCTTTTTCGTGACAGGCGAAACAGTCTTTCGGTGCGTTCTTGAAATTGGGCGATTTCGGGTGACACGATTTGCACTCGGCTTCACGGTGTTTGCCGTCGAGTTTGAACGACGTCGTCGAATGATCGAACTTCGAGTCCGTCCACTTGCGCTCGGTGTGGCAATCTCCACACTGGGTTCCCAACGTACCCAGATGTTTGTCGTCGGCTTTGTGGCAACTATTGCACTGCGAGGGCAACTTCAGCCTTGCAGGTGGTGCCGTGTGGCAGCTTTCACACTTTGCGGTGCGGTGCTTGCCGCGCAGGGCATAGGTGGTGTCGCTGTCGTGATTGAACGTGGATCTCCACGTTTTCACACCATGGCATGAGTCGCAACGATCCCCCAAGAAGCCTTTGTGCTTGTCGTCCTTTTTGTGGCAGCCTACACAGGTTGTGGGCACACCTTTGTACTTGTTCGACACGTGGCAGGTCGCGCACTTTACTTTCGCATGGCTACCCTGCAACTCGAATTTAGTGTCCTTGTCGTGGTCAAAGCGAATGTCTTTCCATCCGCTGGTCGCGCTCACGACATGACAGGCTTCGCACTTTGGACCCAGGCTGCCCTTGTGCACATCATCTTTACGATGGCAACCGTCGCAGAGTTTGGGAGCTTCACGATACTTTTTGTTAGTCGTGTGACAACCTTCACACTTGACTGTTTTGTGCGCACCGTCCAATCGATACTCGGTCAAACTGTCGTGCTTGAAGCTGGCCTTGTCAAATTTGAGGATGTCGGCCGCGCGTCCCTTGTGGTCGGTGTGGCAGGTTCTGCAGGCAGCGCGTTGCTGCTTGCCATGTAGACCGCGCTTCTGCTGTAAATCCACACTGATGTCTTTGTGGCAGTCGACACACAAGCGATCCTGCGCGTTCTTTTCAAACGGAACGTGGCAGCGCTTGCACTCCTCCTCAACCTTTGCGTGACCACGAATCACTTGGCCGGGCATCAACGCCGTCTCTAGGTTTTGTGCATGCGCTAAAGCACTGAGTCCGAGAAGCATCGCACTCATAATGACCAACCAGCAGCGAGCAAGGCATTCATGGGCTAGTCGCATCAATACAAATGCACCGCGACAATGTGCGCGATCGTTGCTAACACCAGCGTGACGACAAATGGCACATGCGCGATATGCCAAAGCGAGAAAAGGCGACGGAACAGCGCGAACTGCGCGTAACGCTGATTCGCCACGAGATATTGGCTGAGCAACTGACGCTTAGCTGCCCGTCTTTCCTGCGAAAAATCCGCATGTTTGAGTGTGGCGCGCAGATGTCGCTGCAATATCCACCGAGAGAACGGAAGCCATAACGCACCCACCGACGCAAGCGCCGGTGCGTTGGCCAATGCTGCACACCGTGACGCGTAAGCGGCGATTTCTCGAGACACAGCGGCGTCTTTGGGTACTACTTTGTCGACGTTCTGCGCTGCGGCAGTAACCGCCGCAGCGAGCGACTGTGCAGTTTCCAGTTCGCCGTGCATGCCGCGGTGTATGCCACGATATAAAAAACGTCCGATCACTCCGCTAGATGCCACCACCACCATGGACCAAAATGCCCACGCAGCGTTGAGCGAACGCATGTGTAACCCAGAGTGCACGATGATGAAAGCTGGCCCCAGCAAGCCACAAATCATGTGCAAGCGAAACCAAAACTTTGCCGATCCAAACGACTGAACGACGCGTACGCGTTTGAACACCGGGTAGGTGAACAGCAATAGCATCAGGCTCGCACCGACCACTCCGATGTAATAACCTGCGTCGGTAGATGCCGCGAGCTGTGGCATCAAAGCGAGCGTGTAAAGCAACAACGCCACGGCGCCGAGCCCCACGATCCATAGCGTCGTGCGCAGAAACGCAATAGTTGAAGCGGCTATGGATCCGTTCGTATCCTCGACCGCACCGCTTGCGTTTACCGGCGCACTCACAGCGGCGTTCCGTTGAGCGGACGGACGCCACAGATCGCTTTTACGCAACCACTCGACCTGCCAGCGAAATGTCCACTCGCGCGCTGATGCACCAGAAATTCCATCTCAAAAAATGATGTTGGAATTCTGCGTGTCGAAACTGAAACAGACCTTAAGTCAAAGCCCTACGTCATCTAGGCCATACGTGTGTGCTTTTTCGTCACAGTTCAGCGAATCGGGTGAGACCGAAACGCGACGTAAATTGCCCACTGAAAGCGCGCGGCACGCGGCCTGCACGACTACACGTCGTGCCCTTGCTCGGTGTCGTGCTCAACGAGGGAACTCGAAGGTCCGTCGCTTGCGGACTTGAAGACTAGGGCGACGGCAAATCCTTTGCTGTGTCCCGGTGCAGGCGAGTAGAGCCGCATCTTTCCATTGTGCCGCTCAACCACCGTATTGACGATCGACAACCCGAGCCCGTAGCCGCCGTGATTGTTCGACCGGCGCACATGACGCGTTGTAATCACGTCAAGCGTTGCGGCATCTACGCCCGGGCCAAGATCGCGCACGATAATGGTGGCTGGCTCCATCACTTTCACTTTCACCGACGCGCCAGGCGCGTAGCGCAGCGCGTTTTCGATTAAGTTTCGCAGCGCCAGTGCCAACGCGTCGCCGTCGCCGATGGTCGTGATGGGTTCGTCACGTGAAATTTGAACTTCCAAGCGCTTCGAGATTTCTGGATCGCGCCAAAAATCTTCGGCAACATCGCACGCGAGCGCCCCGAGGTCGACTGTGTCTCTAACAAAAGACGCCGATGACTCCGCTCGAGACATTTGCAACAACTTCTCGGCGCGCCGCGCCAAGCGTTCTAGCGACGCAGCCGCCTCGTCCATCGCCATTCGTGCCGTTTCGGGCAGCGACTGGTCAAGCGCATTGGCAAGTCGCAATCGCGCCGCTGCTAACGGAGTGCGTAGCTCATGTGCTGCGTTAGCAGCCAAAGAGCGTTCGATATCCAACGCGCCTTTCAGGCGTGTCAGCAAATGATTGGTACTGTCACAAATCATCTGCATTTCCGGAGGCAACCCTTTGCCTCCGACCGGGCTCATGTTCGTCACGCCCCGTTGAGCGATTTCGGACACCAAGCTCTCGACCGGTGCAAGCGAATGCTTGGTCACCCTGCGGATACCCCACGCGATTCCCGGAAACACTGCAAGAAGTGGCAGTAAGGTCCAAATCCAAATGCTGACCAATTCTTCGCGGCGATGAGCGCGCGAGTCAGCGACATGGATGCGCAGGGGAGCCGACGCGTGACGTAACGTAAATACACGCCAGGTCGGCGTGTATGAAAATCCATTCTTCGCGTCGTTACCCATCATTGGGGCGTCTGGTGCGTCCTTTGAGCGAAGAATCACTCGACCCGACATCGCAACGATTTGATAGGTGAGGCTCGGCAACAGTAGATGTTCTGACGAAACCGCCGAGGCATCGCCTAGTGCAGACATTTCAGGAATGGCGCTGAAGTAAGACGGCATTTCGTCGACTTCGTGCGTGGCCAACTCCAGTAAACGTAACGCACTTGTGCGCAGCGATTCGTCGTATGCCTCTTCAATTTCTTCTTGGACGTAGTACGTCACGCCAATGCTCATCAGTAACCACATGAGCCCGAGCCACAGCGACAAATCGCGCGTCAGACGCTGCGAAATTGTGCCCTGCGGAAAAATCAATCGCCTTCCCCGGTCAAACGGTAACCCTGCCCGCGCAAAGTTTGAATGCAATTCTTCCCTAATTTGGAGCGCAGGTGACTGACGAACACTTCGAGCGTATTACTGCCGATGTCGTCGTCAAAACCGTATAGCGCACTGGAAAGTGCCGCTTTAGAGTGCACACGATCTGGTCGAGCAGCAAACACGCGCAAGAGCGTCCACTCTTTGGCGGTCAATACGACCGACTCGCCACGGACCGTGACAATGCTGCGCGCAAGATCAACCACCAAGTCACCAATGGTGATGACTGAACTGGTGCCACTAAAGCGTCGACGTTCGACCGCGCGCAGGCGAGCCAACAGCTCTTCAGGATCAAATGGCTTCACCAAGTAATCATCGGCACCCGCATCTAAACCACGAATGCGATCCGAAATCAGATCGCGCGCCGTGAGGATAATCACAGTCGCGTCGGGATAGCGGCGCCGCACCACCGGCAGCAAATCCAGACCGTCACCATCCGGCAAATGCAGGTCCAACAGTACTGCCCCCCACTCTGCCAATGGCAGCGCGAGCTTGGCGGCTGACAACGTGCCAGCGACGTCCACCACGAAGTCGTTGGCGCGCAGAAAGGACTCAAGCGCGCTGGCTAATGCTGCATCATCTTCTACGAGCAATATTCTCATCAGTGAACGAAAGCTTTCTGTATACCGTAAGCGTCCAACACGGACGGTCTGCTATTACACAGCCTGTAGCTTAAGCCGGACTGAACTCTAAACGAAGAGCGGCGCAAATGAGGCATTCTCTGAAAAGTGCTCTAGCGACATTAAAGTAGCGACTAATGTGAGCAAGATTCAGGTGACTTTCAGGACGGCAACTTACCATGACCACTCCTACAACTGATCACACTGCGCGCCTTGGATCTTTCGCTTCTATATGTTGTGCCCTTGGTCGTAATGCTTGCCGTGTACGTCGGCATTCGCAGCCGCACGCGCTCGCAACACAAATCAGTGCAAGTTGCAGCGATTAAGGAAGGTCGCACCGAACCGCCTTCGCTGCATCCCGTTATTGATCCGCTGGCTTGCATCGGGTCGGGTTCGTGCGTCAAGGCATGCCCTGAGCAAGCGCTGGGGATGATCGACAATCGCGCGGTGCTGGTGGATCCGGCGTCGTGTATTGGACACGGCGCGTGCATGGCGGCCTGCTCGTTTTCTGCCATCAAACTGGTGTTTGGAACCGAACGTCGCGGCATCGACATTCCTAATGTCAAGCCCAATTTCGAGAGCAACGTCAGCGGCATTTTTATCGCCGGTGAGCTCGGCGGCATGGGCCTGATTCGTAAAGCGGCGGAGCAAGGCTGTCAGGCAGTCAGCTCAATCAGCGAATCATTGAAATCGGCGGCCAAGCGCGCCAAAGAATTTGATTGGGACGTCGTCATCGTTGGCGCAGGGCCTGCCGGGATTGCGGCGGCATTGACCGCGAAATCGATGGGGCTCAGATACGTGGTGCTTGAGCAAGAAGCGGCGCTGGGCGGCACTGTGTTTCATTATCCGCGGCGCAAAGTAGTGATGACCGCGCCGGTAAATTTGCCGCTCGTGGGCAAACTCAAGTTCGGCGAAGTCTCCAAAGAAACGCTCCTCGAAACGTGGCAACACATTCATGAGAGCCAAAAACTGCACGTCGAGTTCTCGCAGCCCATGCACCGGCTAACGAAAGTCTCTGACGGTTTCGTGATTCACTCACCGACGCACAATTTCAGCGCTGCGCGCGTGCTGCTCGCCATTGGTCGACGGGGCACACCACGTAAGCTCGGCGTCGACGGTGAAGAGCAGTCGAAGGTGGTGTATCGGCTCACCGAGCCTGAGCAATATTCGGGACGCGATGTGCTGATCGTCGGCGGTGGTGATTCGGCGGTCGAGGCTGCACTCGCAGTGGCTGGCGCGGGCGCGCGCGCGGGCCTGAGCTATCGTGGCGATTCGATCTCTCGCGCCAAACCGAAGAATCTCGAAGCGCTAGCGAGCGCCGCACGCGATGGTCGCGTGCGCCTGATGATGCAATCGCAGATCAATGCAATCGCTCAGGATCACGTCGAGATGACATCGCCCGACGGCCGCAAATCCATTGCCAACGATGACGTGATCGTTTGCGCCGGCGGTGTCTTGCCGAAAGACATTTTGGAATCCGCAGGCATCGCGTTCACCACCAAACGCGGCGAGGCGTAGCAGCCCACGTTGAAGCTAACAGCTTTTCGCATTAAGCGACATCTGCAATGCGCTTTCAGAGCAGTTTTGCTAATAGTCGATATATGTCTTTTACGGCACGTAACGGCCGTGTAGCTGTCGCTCAAGGCTAAAAGCTGATTCACACAACCGCTCTAGCTTCTAGGAGAATTCGGCGTGCGACAGAAATTTCCGCACAAAAATGGCGACAATGCTGACAGTCGCATTGCGGGCACAGCGTTTGCTCTTAGTGCATGCTCATTCTCTGACTGTCCCCATTCATGACCATCCACGTCGCACTCAATCACATCACGCACTACCGCTATGACCGCCCAGTCGCGTTAGGCCCCCAAATAGTGCGTTTGCGCCCTGCACCACATTGCCGCACGCGCATCCTGTCGTACAGCCAACGCGTCGAACCGGCGGATCATTTCTGCAATTGGCAGCAAGACCCTTTCGCCAACTACATGGCGCGACTGGTGTTTGCCGAGAAAACGCGAGAGTTCAAAGTCACCGTCGACGTGGTGGCCGAAATGTCGGTCTACAACCCATTCGATTTTTTCCTTGAGCCGACTGCGGAAAAGTTTCCGTTCACCTACTCCAACGACAGCAAAGCAGAGCTTGCACCGTACTTGATCACTGCGCCGATGACGCCGCTGGTCGACCAATACCTCAAGAAAATCGACAAGAGCAAACGCCGCACGATTGACTTTTTGGTCGACGTGAACTCGATGCTCTACAAAGACATTCGCTACTTGATTCGCATGGAGCCCGGCGTGCAAACGCCCGAGCAAACGCTGACGCTAAAGTCCGGATCGTGCCGCGACTCGGGTTGGTTGTTGGTGCAGCTCATGCGCCACCTCGGCGTTGCTGCGCGCTTCGTCTCGGGCTACCTGATTCAGCTCACGCCTGACGTGAAGTCCATCGACGGCCCTAGCGGCCCCGCCGAAGATTTCACCGATCTGCATGCGTGGTGCGAAGTGTTCCTTCCCGGCGCGGGTTGGATTGGACTTGATCCCACGTCCGGGCTCCTCGCGGGTGAGGGGCATATCCCGCTCGCGTGCACGCCACAGCCCTCGTCCGCTGCGCCGATTGAAGGTGGCGTCGACAAGAGCGAAGTGACGTTTGAGCATCACATGTCCGTGTCGCGCATTTACGAGTCGCCGCGCGTGACCAAACCATACTCCGACGCGCAATGGGAAAGCGTGCTCGATCTCGGTGAACAAGTGGATCGAGACTTGGTCGACGGCGACGTACGCCTCACGATGGGCGGCGAGCCGACGTTCGTGGCCGACCGTGATCGCGACGCGGCCGAATGGAACACCGCTGCCCTCGGTCCCACAAAACGCGGTTACGCCAACGCGCTCGTACAAAAACTGCGCGCCGAATACGGCGACGGCGGTTTCCTGCATTTCGGACAAGGCAAGTGGTATCCCGGCGAGCAATTACCGCGTTGGGCACTCTCGATATTCTGGCGAAAAGATGGCGAACCAGTATGGAACAACCCGGATTTATTCGCCGATGAAAGGAAGCCGTCGGAGTTCACTAGTGCTGATTCAGAGCGCTTTGTAAACACGCTCGCAACGAAGCTCGGTCTGCCAACAAAGTTCATCACAGCGGGCTACGAAGACGCGTGGTATTACCTCTGGCGCGAACGCCGTCTGCCGGTCAACGTGGATCCGTTTGACGCACGCCTTTCTGACGAACTGGAGCGCGCTCGTTTGCGCAAAGTCTTCGATCAAGGCTTGCCGCATCCGGTGGGTTACGTCCTGCCATTGATGGCAAACGACGGCGTAACCCTTAACGGCGCGCGCTGGCAAACCGGCCCGTGGTTTTTCCGCGATGAGCGCATGTACCTCATCCCCGGCGACAGTGCGATGGGCTATCGTTTGCCACTTGATTCGTTACCGTGGACGACAGAGGCAGATGCGCCGCAAGTGTTCGAGCGCGATCCGTTTGATGCGCGTACCGATCTGCCCGCCGCGCGGACGTTCGCGGAACGTTATGGTGTGATGCGCAGCGCGGCTGCTGTGCCGACGGTAACGTTGCAACCGCAGCCCGGAGGAGCGGGCAGATCCTCTGACGTTCGTGGCGAGGCTGTCGACCCACTTGGCGGCACCTCATCTTCAGGTGCTCGCGGAATGCCCGTTCATGGTTCGACAAGCTCACCACGAACGGAGTTTGGATCGGGGCCAGGCGTGAGGCCTAAGCTCGCCGAGGGGTACAAACCTGCCACCTCGACGCTGTTACCCGCCCGTTTCGAATCGGCACATTGGCTCACCAAAACCGCGCTCTGCGTTGAGGCGCGCGAAGGCAAGCTCTACGTGTTCATGCCACCAGTTGCGCGGCTTGAGGACTACCTCGATTTGTTAAGCGCTATCGAAGCCAGCGCCGAGGAGTGCGACGTTCGCCTAGTGCTCGAAGGCTATCCGCCTCCGCGCGACCCACGCTTGAAGCTCCTGCAAGTCACGCCAGACCCCGGTGTGATTGAGGTGAACATTCACCCAGCGCACAACTGGCACGAGCTGGTTGAGCACACGGAGTTTCTGTACCAGGCCGCATTTGAGGAACATCTGGTCGCCGAGAAATTTGCCCTCGACGGCCGCCACACAGGCACCGGCGGCGGCAACCATTTCGTGCTCGGCGGTGCGACGCCAGCAGATTCACCGTTCCTTCGCAAGCCGGAACTCCTCGCGAGTTTGGTCGCCTATTGGCACAACCATCCAAGCTTGTCGTACCTGTTCAGCGGTCTCTTCATCGGGCCAACGAGCCAAGCACCGCGCATTGACGAAGCGCGCAACGATCAGCTCTTTGAGCTCGAAATCGCACTCGAACAAATCGAGCGCAACCGCGCCGCGTACGGCCAGGCGATGCCGCCGTGGATCGTGGATCGCACGTTGCGAAACATCCTGATTGACGCGACCGGCAACACGCACCGCAGCGAATTTTGCATCGACAAACTCTACTCGCCAGACGGCGCGACGGGTCGCCTCGGTTTGCTCGAACTTCGCGCATTTGAAATGCCACCGCATGCGCGCATGAGCATCGTGCAACAGCTCCTGTTGCGCGCGCTGGTTGCCCGCTTCTGGAAGCAACCGAAGCACCACAGCCTTTCGCGTTGGGGCACGGCGTTGCATGATCGCTTCATGCTGCCAACCTTCATCAAGATGGATTTTGAGGACGTGCTCGAAGACTTGGCGATGCCAGAAAACGGCGGCTACGAATTCGACCCCGCGTGGTTCGCACCGCACTTCGAATTCCGCTTCCCCTTGTTCGGCGAAATCGCGGTGCGCGGCATCGAACTATCGGTGCGCGGCGCACTGGAGCCGTGGCATGTGATGGGCGAAGAAGGCGCTCCGGGAGGAACCGTGCGCTACGTGGATTCGTCGCTTGAACGTCTCGAAGTCTTCGTCACTGGCCTCAACGATTCGCGCTATGTGATCACTGCTAATGGCAAAGCGCTGCCGCTACAACCAACAGGCACGCAAGGGAATTTCGTCGCGGGCGTTCGCTACAAAGCGTGGAACCCACCGTCGGCATTGCATCCGAGCATTCAAGTGCACGCGCCGGTTACCTTCGATATCGTCGACACGTGGATGAATAAGAGCCTAGGCGGCTGCCAGTATCACGTGCAGCATCCCGGCGGCAGCAATCCGTCGACGTTCCCGATCAATTCGTTCGAAGCCGAATCACGACGCCTCACGCGCTTCGTGCGTATGGGTCACACACCGGGCCGCATGAATGTGCAACCGGCGCGTATCAATCCAGAGTATCCGTTCACGTTGGATTTGCGACGCCCCTAAGTCGTTAGCATCAATAGAACGCGAAACGTGGGATGTGTCGACGCATCCCACGCGACGCCTAAATCACAGCGCGCTACCGCAGGTCGCATTTACGTTCGCACGCACTGTTCCGCCTGCGGTGAATTGCGCACCCGCCGGAACGGTGATCCCGTTGAGCAACGCACTGTCGGGCACTGACAGCATCATGCGCAGCAATACAAGGCCGTCGGAGAATGTGCTGGCGCTCGGCACAGCGCGTCCAAACACGTCGTACTGGCTACCTGTACCGATGAGCGCTGCCACCGCGTTTGCGTCTGCACGTAACGCTCCTAGCGTCACGTTATCGACCAGCGCAGCGCCACGAAGCCCCAGAAGGTAGCGAGCGAGCAACACGCCGTCTTTATCAGCCGTGATGCTGCTGTCGCCATTAATGTCAAGGTCACACAGCTTCGGTACGACGTAACTACTGAACGGCTGCCCACCGCGAACCAGCCGAATTGGTTTGAGCTGGGTACGCTGCGACTGTATGGTGTTGATACTGTTTTCACCGTCGCTAAAACGCACGTAGCGCGCATAGGCCGCATTCGAGCCATTTGACGTGGAGCTCCAGTAGCCGGTTGACGTCACGATTGCGGGGAATACGTCCGCATTGATCGCAGGATTTTCGCGGCATTTCTCCGCTATCGACAGTAACTCTTTTACGTTTGGCAGCCGCCAATCGGCGTATCCCTTGTAGTTACTTGCGTTGGCAGCCGCGACGGCGACGAACGCCTGCTGCCAGTTATACGTCGTCGCGGTTCCAGTGCATGTGGTGCCGGTTTGTCCGTAAGAACACGCGTCCCACATGAGCCCTGTCTTTGAGTGCAATGCGGTGCCGACGCCCGAATCGATCGTGAAGTCGGTGATGGGCGTGGACGGCGACAAACCCGCGACGCAGGTCAATGCATGCGCGAACGCGCTAAACAAAAACGATGTGATCGCCACTGCGCGCGCGTAGCGCGAAACACTTTTGCGGCTCATATTCAATTCCCCCGCACCAAACGAACTCCGTAACCGGTGTTTTTATTCACACCACCGGCGCTGCCGTCGCTAAAGCTAACGTTCCACGCCCAATTTACCGAGCCCGCGTTCGCAGTGCCCGACCAGTAAGCGTTGCCCGATGTATTCGGAAAATAGGTGGCGTCGATCAATGGTCCGGCCGCGCCGTAATGCATGATGCCAATAAGCTCGTCCGAACTCGGCATGCGCCAATCGCTGTAACCGCACAGCGGCGGGCTCAGGGCGTTGACGTCGGCCACGAATTTTTCAGTATCGCAACGCCCGCCTACCTGACAACTACCGCCGGAGTCGACCCCGGCGCTGCCGCCGTTGGTGGCAGCGTTCGAGTCAAACCATGTGTAAGTCCAACTGCTTTTGCGCAATACGTTGCCCGCCGAAGAAGCGAGCGGCACGTCCCACGTGAGCCCAGTGACGTTGTCGCGTGTGCACGCCCAGTCGTTGGCGGCACTCCCCAGCGCCGTGGCTTCGGCCACCGCGTTACCTGCGTTGCTGATTTTCGTAAAGTCGAATCCTGCTGCCCCCGCGCCGACCTTGGTCAAACCGCTGCCCACCGTTGCCGCCGCGCGATCTCGCCCGACGGTTGCGTCTTGCGCGCCATGAATGGCTAAGTTGCACGTCTCGTCCACCCCGGTCGTGTGGTTGCGGCACAGCGTCAACCCCGCGTCGTTAATCGGCGCAGCATTTGCGCCTAATGCGCAAAGCGCCGCCAACACCGCGTTTGTTGGCCGCAGCCACGCTGCCCCGCGCCGCGACAACGCCAATTGCCACTTCGCGCCCTTACCGAAAATCGTACGCCCCGCAACGCTCATCAACTACCCCAAAAAAATAGCCACCGAAGTGGCAAAGGCCCGCGCAGAATGAACCGCGAACTAAGATTAGTACTAGTCTATGGCACAACACCAATGCCGTGGGCATAACCGCGGTCGGGAAATTTCATAGGACGCCGAGCCATCGCGCGCAACCGCGGACTATGCGGATCGTTCGCTAATGACTTTTTCACGCTAACGACCGGCGGGTGGTCGTTGAACGTCTAAAGGCGAATACGCACCGATGATGTAGTTCTTGACGACGCGAGCGAGCGACGCCAAGTCGTCGCCTACATCCGGTAGGCGCAGGCGTGGACGCACGGCCCTACGCTTCGAGCGGCAAGTAGCGCTGCACCAGCGCGACCCAGTACGCCGAGCCCATGCCGATATTGGCGTCGTTGAAATCGTAGCCAGGGTTGTGCACCATGCA
>DAINAJ010000034.1:0-21710 GCA_036733505.1 Casimicrobium sp. | reverse complement strand
TTCGCAACTTCGAGGGTGAGGCAGGTGTTGGTCGTTGGCATGATGGCTCCTTGGGTGCGTTCATGCTAGCAAGCGCGGCCAAGTCTGCGCCTACAGGTTCAGGTTGTAGGCGACGACTTGGCGTCGCTCGGTGCCATGAGAGGAGCGCGGCCAAGTCCCCGCCTACATGCGGGGCGTGCCGTACTCGCCAACATAAAAAACGGCGCCGAAGCGCCGTTTTTCTAAGCTGAAACGAACGACTAGAGGCGTTCGAACACCGCTGCAATACCCTGACCGCCGCCGATACACATCGTCACCAATGCGTATTTACCGCCGGTGCGTTGCAGTTCGTACAGCGCCTTGGTGGCGATGAACGAGCCGGACGCACCGATCGGGTGGCCGAGTGCAATCGCGCCGCCGTTCGGGTTGGTCTTCGCCATGTCCAAGCCGAGGCCGCGCGACACGGCAATCGCTTGCGCTGCGAAGGCTTCGTTCGACTCGATGACATCCATCTGGTCAAGCGTCAGGCCTGCTTTTTTCAACGCCAGTTTCGACGCAGGGATTGGGCCTTCGCCCATCACGTCGTTCGGCACGCCGGCAACCGCGTACGACACCAAACGTGCCATCGCTTTGTGGCCCGCTGCTGCGGCGACTGCGGCATCGGCCAACACGAAGAACGCTGCGCCGTCGTTAATGCCCGAAGCATTGCCCGCCGTCACGCTGCCGTCTTTCTTGAACGCAGGCTTCATCTTGCCCAGCGTATCCATCGTGGTCGACGCTTTGATGTGCTCGTCGGTGTCGACGGTCACTTCGCCTTTACGCGTTTGCTTCACGATCGGCACGATCTGCGACTTGAAGTAGCCAGCGGCTTGCGCAGCGGCTGCGCGACGATGCGACTCAACGGCGAGCGCGTCTTGCTCTTCGCGCGTGATGCCCCATTTCGTGCAAAGATTTTCAGCGGTAATGCCCATGTGGCCCACGCCGAACGGATCGGTCAGGGTCGCGACCATCATGTCGATCAGCTTGGTGTCGCCCATGCGCGCGCCCGAGCGCATCGCTGCGGACAAATAGCCACCGCGCGACATGACTTCCACGCCGCCGCCGACGCCGTAGTCGCAGTCACCGAGCAGAATGTTTTGCGCGGTCGTAACGATGGCTTGCAGGCCCGACGAGCACAAACGGTTCACCGACATCGCGACCGATTCCATCGGCAATCCGGCTTGGATCGAAGCCACGCGCGCAACGTACGGAAAGCGGCTATCGGTCGGGATCGTGTTGCCCACCGTGATGTAGTTGATCTGCGCGGGGTCCACGCCAGAACGCTTCACCGCCTCTTTCATCACCAGACCGCCCAACTCCGGCGGCTCCATATCGGAGAGCACGCCTCCGAACGAACCGATTGCCGAACGAACTGCACTCAACACCACTACATCGCGCTTAGACATGTTTTCCTCCTGAGACATCCGCGGCACCGTTGCGCGGACCATAAAAAATTAGGCAATTCGTGATGAAAGCCCCGCTATAGGCGTAAGTATGCGTCACCAAGGCTGACGGCCACCTGTCTGGAACGGCGTCCCGGCGTGGAAATCGCGCCGGGCTTCCTGGCAAGAACGCGCAACAGCTTTGTTCGTCCAACGACTGCTGTATATGGCATACAGGTTGTTTTGGCTATTTGTCGATAAGCTTGCAAAAGCTGCTCCAAACGCCGCCCGGCTGTCGCTCGAACCAAAAAGCTGTACGAATACTTTTTGGATTGGAAGATTCGCTCGGTCTGAGCATTGCGGAAGATCTGGCCCTCCGCGAGAATTCAAACGCTTTGCGACGCTGTGAGCGAACAGTCAAGTTTGTCGCGCGTCACGAAATAGCGAAATCGCGCAATTTACATTCGACAATCCGCCGCAAAAGTTCGACAATACGAAGTTGTCGCAAGCACAAAAATTGCCGCAACCAACCGCTGCGCTGTCGGGCGATTGTTTAAGATACTTCTTATGCGTGTGCCGCGTGATGCACGCAATCGATCCTCGCCAAACCTTCCTCTAAATGCAGCAAGCTACGCCGGACACCGAAATCAGCGAATCGTCCGAACGCCGCCGCCATGAGCGCCGCGCGACGCGTTGGGCTGTGCGTGTTCTCGTTCCGACCGCTGCCAACGCGCCTGCACAAAAGACGACCGCGCTTGACGCGGAAATTCGTGAGTACAGCGAATCCGGTCTCTTCGCCGCGCTGCACCCCACCGTAGCGCAAGGGCTTTCGCGCACTGCGTTACGTGGCGCAACGGTCAGCATCGAGTTCAAAGCCCAGGGGGCGAACACGGCGAACGCCACCGGCGAAACCTACACCGCCACCGGCCGCATCGTCTATGTTTCATCGTCCGGGCTCGGTATAGCCGTCGCCACGATGCCGGCTGGTGCGCGCCAATGGCTCGAATCGGCGAGCGCGAAGCTCGTGTCAAACGTAGCCGACATCGCCGAGAGTCAACCGCCCAAAGCCGTCGCCAGTGCGCTGATAAAAACCTGTAGCTCACATTTCCGAGCCGCGCTGGAGACGCTCGAAGCGGATTTTTTTGACGGCGTGAGCAAGCAGCTCGCAGACGTAAGACTCAGCAGCAGCGGCAGCGTCACGGTGACGCCACGCCAAGCTGCGCGACAAGCGTTGGCCGAGTCACGTGGCGCTTTCCACACGCAGTTTTTCTCCGAGATCGACGCTGGAATTCGTCGCTTGCAATTTGACGAAGCGGAACCACTGTCGCTACTCGGCCGTGACTTGCAGCTGATGGACGACGCCGAGCTGGAGCATTTTCTAGCCGTCACGCGAATCATCGAACGCGTGGAATCCAGCGTCACGCCCCAGCTCAGCGAGCTTGAGCGTCGCCTCGGTCTGCTCGTACGTCGCCAGGTGCTGCGGGCCACCAACCCGTTCGGGCCGACCGTCATTTGTCGCGCGTTTCGCGCCGCGCTGTCCGGCGTTCGCGTTGCGCCAGAAATTTGGCCTGGCCTCTACAAATCACTCGAAGATTTGTTGCTGCGCGACGTGCAGCGGCTCTATCACAACCTCACCAAAGCGCTCTCCACGCTGCGCTTTGCCACGCTGCCTAAAGCCGTCGGCTCCGCGGTGCAGCCGCTGCGCCCGGATGCCGCTGTACGGGTTGACGAGACGCCGCCAAGTGCGCCGCCAACAGCGGCCATCAAAGCAACCAGCAAGCCCAAAAAGCCATCGACGCGCGTCACCATCGTCGCGTCCGCGGTGCCTTCAACCGGCGATTTGTTCAGCCTCGTCGCACATACTCATCGCGATGCCGCCGACAACGCGACCGGCCCCGATGTTGCCGTCGACACGCTGCTTAGCGCCATTAACGCGTTGCCCGCCACGCGCGCGGGCGACACTGCACAAACACCGCTGAGCACTCTGCTCGACGCCAAGCTCGGGAGCGGCGCGACGCTTTCATCCGAACAGCGCTCGCGTATCGATTCCGTTGAGCAATTGCTGCAACGCGGTTGGCAGGCGTTAGCGCCGAATTCCTCGGTGCGCGCACTGGTGCAACGACTTGATCGTCCGCTACAAAAACTCGCGCTCACCGACACCTCCTTTCCGGCGAGTAGCGCTCACCCCGCGCGCCACGTCGTCAATCTGCTCGACGAATTCGCGATCGCCACCGACGACGCGGGGCGCTTTCTCGACCCGGCGCTGGAGGCCAAGCTCGCCGCGCTGATCGAGCAAATCCGCGCGATGGCGGACGCCGATCCGACCGTCTTTGCCCGGGTTCAGGCGCAACTCGAAGCTGAATTGCTGCCGCTGCGCCGTGCTCGTCGCGCGCGTGTCGAACGTGCGCAAGAAGCGCTCGCGGCGCGTGATTGCATCCGCACCGCGCGCACGCAGGTCGACGAAACCCTCGCGCGCCGCTTGTCGGGCCGTCGCATTCCACGCGTGATTTTTGATTTGCTCGACGGTGGTTTGCGCCATGTGTTCGTGCTCTCCGTTATGCGCGGTCGCGCGAGTAGCCCGGACTGGGGCGCGGGCCTCGCGCTCTTGGATCGCATCGTCGAGGGCTGCGCACCCAGCGCCGCGAATTCCGACGGCAGAACCAATGCCAACAGCGCCACGCTCAACGCCCCGGCCGTGATCATCGAAGTCGAGCGTGCGCTCGCCGCCGCGGCTGTCGACGATCAATTGCACGACGAAATTCTCAACGACGTCGGACACTACCTCGGCAAACACAAGGCCGCCGACGCCAGCGGCACGGTCGAGTGGATTGACCTGCCCGCGCAAGACCCGTCCAAAGCCCGTAGCCAAACCGAGTTCCCCGCCGCACTGCACGGTGTGCGCATTGGCGATTGGTGGGACATCGCCACAGCCTCCGGTCGCGCGCCGATGCAGGTCGTGTGGATGAGCTATTCGAGCGCGATTTGCGCGTTCGCCAATCGCTCAGGCACCAGCAACATCGAACTGACGTTTAGCGACCTAAGCCAACAAATCGAAGACGGCCGCGCCGTGCGCGCTGCGAGCCTAGCGCTGCCGGCGGTGGATCGCTCTGAGCTTGGTCTGGTCGACGAAGCGTTCCAAGGTTTGCTCTCCGAAGCGACGCTAGACGCCGTCAGCGGATTGCCTAACCAAAAAGGCTTCCTCCTCACGCTCGCCAAGCTTCCTGCGCCAAGCGACACGACGCACTCGCACACCGTCTGCGTCGTCGAATTCGACCAATTCCGCATGATCGCCAACACCTGTGGCTTCGAGGCGGTGGAGCGCCTTTCGCGTGAACTCGCAGATCGCATCGCCGCGTGTTTCGCCGAGAGCGCCGTAGTCGCCAGCATTCGCGAAGGCACGTTCGCGCTCCTGTTGCCTGACGTCGCTGCCGACGCCGCACGCACGCAAGTCAAGCAGATGGTCGCGAAGCTAAAGGACTCGCAATTCCGTCACGAGGAACACCGTTACAGCCTCGGCATTCACGTCGGCATCAGCGATTTTTTGCCCGTGCAGTGCAGCAATGCCGAGATCATTCGCCGCGCCGATTCAGCCTGCTTAACCGCGCGCGCGCTGGGCCGCAACAATTTGCAGGTCTACGAACTGACCAACCAAGAATTGTTGCGCCAAGAGTCCGTCATGAGTTGGGCCGGCCGCATCGACACCCTGCTCGCAGGCAAAGGCATGCATCTGCGCAGCCAAAAAGTGCAGCCGCTCAACCCCGCGAAAAATCCGCTGCCGATCTACGAAATTTTGCTCGGCGTCGGCGACGGCCCCGAGCACACGCAACGCCCCGGCGAATTCGTCAGTGCCGTCGAGCAACTGCGCCGCGCGCACGAAATCGACGTATGGGTCATCACCAAAACGTTCGAGTGGATTCACAACCACCGCGCCCTCTTCGACGCGATGCAATGCATCTCAATCAACCTCTCGGCCAGTTCGCTCGCCAACGCCGAGGTAAAAACTTTTCTTCAGGAAACGCTGCCGCACTGTGGCATTCCCGCGGAAAAAATCATGTTCGAAATCACCGAAACCGCCGCCATCCGCAGCTACACCGCCGCGCAAGAATTCATCCGCGACATTCGCCGCTACGGCTGCAAATTCGCGCTCGACGACTTCGGCACCGGCTTCACGTCGTACGCCCACCTCAAACTCTTGCAGTGCGACATGCTCAAAATCGACGGAGGCTTCGTCGTCGACATGCTGAACAACCCGCAAGATTTAGCGATGGTCAAATCGATGAACGACATCGCCCACGCCCTTGGCATGCAAACCGTCGCCGAATGGGTCGAGTCGCCCGAAGTGCTCGCCAAACTCACCGAAATCGGCGTCGACTACGCCCAGGGCTACACGGTCCACCGCCCCGGCCACATTGACCTACTCAACACCGACATCCCGGTTGCCGCATAGCCGACGCAGGCCGTACGGCCGGATTTGCCAGCTCATCGCGAAACACCGCCACAATTCTCCGGATACAGCTTTATCGCTCCAACGACAGCCCAACGGTCGTTGCAGGCGTTTTTGCACGTATATCAACATAAGCCTAAATCGATCTAGAACGACCACCCAGCTGTCGTTCGCGCCGAAAAGCCATATCCAAAGCAAACCGAAGAACCCGTAACAAATTAGGGTGCAATCTCATTGCACCTCAAATTGCTACCAACCAAACAACGCCAAGGAGATCCCCGGCCACCAAACTGTGGGAGCGGGCTTGCCCGCGATAAGCCTCCGGTTCAAACCAGCGACGCCAGCCGCCAATTCGCATATGTACGACAGCGCACAGCGCGCAGGCGTGGCCGCAGCGGACAATCGGCGACGATGCTGCTCTGGCGATCAGGGCGCTAAACATAACGAGAGACGCACCATGTTCGCTGCCACCGCCACGATCCCGAAGCAAAGCGCCATTGATCTGGTGGCGACGCAAACGAGCGACTTTGGAATTTTTTATCCCACGGGCCACTTGGTCGTCGGCTTTCCGACGCAGGCTCAGGCCAAGGCGATTCACGGCGAGTTCATGGCAGAGGGTTACACCGACGCCGACTGCGCGTTTTACGGCGCCGAAGAAGTTCGGCGCGCCGCCGAAAACAATCTCGCGCAAAACGACGGATTTTTCGCGCGCCTCGGATGGAGCGCCCGCGCAGTCGAGACGCACCTAGAGCTAGCCGGAAAAAACGGCGCCTTTCTCGTAATCCACGCAAAAACCGACCCCGACGTCGAGCGCGCCATGACCATCATCCGCCAAGTGCCGTTCGCCTTCGTCCATCGCTATCACGCGTTGGTGATTGAAGAGCTTAGCTAGGCGGCGGACCGCTCTCGTCGAAGCGACGAATACAGCGACATTGCGCGAACATTCGGGCCACACCCCCTAAATCCGGGAAACCGCGAGCAACCCGCGAAAACTCGCGACAATTACGCCGCCCAGTTCTCCACCGCGAGGCCATCGACGCGCCGAAACTCGCGCTCATTGTTGGTCACCAGCACCCAGCCTTCAGCGCGCGCATGCGCCGCGATCCACAAATCGTTGTTGCCGATGGTTTGCCCGGCGCGCTCCAACGCGCTGCGAATCTCGCCGTAATGTCGGCCCGCCGCCTCGGTCAGAGGCATCACCTGAATCACCGCGACCAACTGTTGCAACGTTGCCAGCGACCTGTCGCGTGCTTGGCTCTTTTCAGCCCCGTGCTGAAGCTCGCCCAGCGTAATCACCGACATCGCCAGTGCATCGGCCGCGTGCGCCGCAAACCGCGCACGAACAGCCGGGGGATTGTGCTTCGCGATGTAGATGCAAATGTTCGTGTCGAGCAGGTAGCGAACGGCCATCTACAGCCCCTCGCGCACCTGCGGAGGCGTATCCGCGCGACCCTCATCCATGAAGTCGTCCGGCAGCTCCGCCAACGCATCAAAAATCACCGCGCCGGTCGCCGGTCGCTCGCGCAAAATGATGTCGTTCCCCTGCCGAAAAATCTCAACACGGTCCGTGTTGAATCGAAATTCCTTCGGCAAACGCACGGCCTGACTGTTACCAGACTGAAAGATGCGAGCGATGGTCATGGCGGGCTCCTGGGAGAGGATATACGGGGAGTATATACGGCCAATCACATCGATTGGAAACGATGATGGCGAAACCAACTTACGAACCGCAGGGAGTTAGCCCGCCCAATCCGCGCACAGCAATTCCGCTTGCGCCAACACCGTCTTCACTGCCGCATCTTGAAGGTCTGGCGGATAGCCGTATTTGTTCAAGATTCGCTTCACCATCACGCGAATTTTCGCCCGCGCACTATCTCGCAGCGTCCAGTCAATCGTGACGCTCTTGCGCACTTGTGTGATGAGTTCCGCGGCGATGACTTTCAGTTTGTCGTCGCCCATTGCCTTCACCGCGCTCTCGTTCGCGGCAAGCGCGTCGTAAAACGCCTTCTCATCTTTGCTCAAACCCAACCGATCAGCCGCCGTATCGTCCGCGCTGATTTCCTTCGCCAGCTTGATCAATTCGTCGATCACGTCCTGCGTCGCAATCGCTCGGTTGTGATACGCGTTGAGCGTTTTCTTGAGCTTTTCGCTGAACAGTTGTGACTGCACAAGATTTTGTTTTGACCTCGCCTGAAGCTCATTCTTCAGAAGTTTTTCCAACAGTTCAGCCGCCACGTTGCGATGCTTCAACCCGCGCACTTCCGCTAGAAATTGTTCCGACAAAATGCCAATGTCCGGCTTCGGCAACCCCGCAGCCGTGAACACATCAATCACCTCGCCGTCGGTCGTAATCGCGCGCGACACAAGCTGGCGAACAGCCGCGTCGATCTGCTCTGGCGTTTTCCGGTTCGATGTAAATTGCTTGTTCAACGCGGCCTGAATCGCCTGAAAGAAACTGACGTCATCGCGAATGGCCGTAGCTTCATCGTGCGACGCGCAAAGCGCGAATGCGCGAGAAAGCTCTGTCACTACTTGCACAAATCGTTTCTTGCCGTCGTTCTGTTCTAGGATACGTTCCTGCCCTGCTGGGATCAGCGCTAAACGCTCCGTCGCCTTACCCGTAACCCATTTGTCCCAATTCAACCCGTGCATCATGTCGCAGGCGATGCCATACTTTTCCAGCATCACGGCCACAGCCTGATTCGTGTCGTACGTCGGATCGCCTTTTCCGCCGCTTTCGGTGTACGTCGCCAGCGCATGCTTCAACTGATCCGCAAGACCAAGGTAATCCACCACCAATCCGCCTGGTTTGTCACGGAACACCCGGTTCACGCGTGCAATCGCCTGCATCAGACCGTGCCCCTGCATCGGCTTGTCCGCATACATCGTGTGCAGACACGGCGCGTCGAACCCGGTGAGCCACATGTCGCGCACGATGACGATGCGGAACGGGTCTTTGCTGTCCTTGAAACGGTTGGCGAGTCTTCTCCGTTTGTCTTTGCTGCGGATGTGCCGCTGCCATTCCGGGCCATCGTCAGCGCTGCCGGTCATCACCACTTTGACGACACACTTCTGCCCTTTTTCGCTTTCAGCATCATCGTCTTTCGCACTCGCCCAATCCGGCCGAAGCTCGATCAACGCGTTATAGAAATCCACGCAAATGCGACGACTCATGCAGACGATCATCGCCTTGCCGTCCATCGCGTCCACGCGCTTTTCAAAATGCTTCACCAGATCCGCGGCAATCAATTTCACGCGCTTCGGATCACCTACAAGCGCTTCCAGCGCGGCCCACTTAGTTTTGAGTTTTTCTTTGCGACTCAGCTCTTCGTCTTCGGTGATCTCGTCGAATTCCTCGTCAATCGCTGGTAACTCGGCCGCGTTCAGACCGAGCTTTGCAATGCGACTCTCGTAATAAATTGGCACCGTGGCTTTGTCGGCCACCGCGCGCTGAATGTCGTAGATCGAGATGTAGTCGCCGAACACCGCTCGTGTGTTGGCGTCGGTTTGTTCAATGGGCGTTCCCGTGAAACCGATGAACGACGCTTGCGGCAACGCATCCCGCATGTGGCGCGCAAGACCGTCGATCAGGTCGTACTGACTGCGGTGCGCTTCATCCGCGATCACCACGATGTTCCGGCGCGGACTCAGCGCGGGCATCTTCTCGCCCTTCTCGGGCAAAAACTTCTGAATCGTCGTAAACACCACGCCCCCGCTCGCCACCGCCAGGAGTTCTCGGAGCTTGTCCCGATTGGCCGCCTGCACCGGTGTCTGCCCTAGCAGGTCATGGCAGCGCTGAAACTGCCCGAACAATTGATCGTCCAGATCATTGCGGTCCGTCAGCACCACCAGCGTCGGGTTTTGCATCGCCGCGTGCCTCACCATGCGCGCAGCGTAAAACAACATCGAAAAACTCTTGCCGCTGCCCTGCGTGTGCCACACCACGCCCGCGCGCCGGTCGCCGGGTTTTCCGCCATGCATCCGGCCCGCCCAGTACGTACCCGTTTCCGGTTGATGGCGCGCGACGTTAATGTCCGTCATCCCGCTCGCGCGGACCGTCTCCTCGACAGCCGCGTTCACGGCATGAAACTGGTGGTAGCCCGCGATGATCTTATGCACCGCGCCAGAATCGGGGTCTTCCTCAAACACGACGAAATGCTGGAGCAAATCCAGAAAGCGCTTCCGTTCGAACACACCGCGCACCAACACCTCGAGCTCAAGCGCCACCTTCGGCGCATCGGTCTCGCCATCAATCGTGCGCCACACCTTGAACCATTCCTGATTCGCCGTCAGTGAGCCAATGCGCGCCTGAACGCCGTCGCTCAACACCAACGCCGCGTTGTAATGCAGCAGCGTCGCAATCTCCGACTTGTACGTCTGCACCTGCGAATACGCGCTCCAGATCGTCGCGTTTTCATCGGCCGGATTTTTCAGCTCAACCAAACCCAAGGGCAAGCCATTGACGAACACCACCACGTCCGGTCGCCGGTTGTTCTGCCCCTCAATCACCGTGAACTGGTTCACCGCAAACCAATCATTCGCGTTCACGTCATCGAAGCTCACCAGCCGCACATGATCCCCAGCGATGCTGCCATCAGCCCGCGCATATTCCACCGGCACACCATCGCGCAGCAGCCGGTGAAACGCTCGATTGGTCTGCACGAGCGACGGCGTGCCAACGCGCAGCACCTTGCGCAAGGCCTCGTCGCGCGCGTCTTCAGGAATCGCCGGATTCAACCGACAAATCGCATCGCGCAATCGGCCCGCGAGCACCACGTCAGCAAACGACACACGCTCAGTCGCCGGCTCTCCTGGCGCGATGTGTGGCCCGTGCCCGATGGCATAGCTCAGCTCCGCGAACCATTCGAGCGCGGCGTGTTCGACGATGGATTCGTTGAGGTTCATGCGCTCGTCTATTTTGAAACAGGTGGTTCGGGCACCTTTGCGTCGGCAGCGGGCGGGCTGTTCGTCTCCGCATCGAGGTTCTTTTGAATCCAATTCGCGAAAATGTTCCCTACAACGCCGACAAAGAAACCGAGAATAACTATCGCCCAGAGAATCCGGCTAAAGCGTTTCACTTGGAGAAAAGGCCAGAGCTTTGAAATCGCCGGTCTTCGACAAATTGAGAGCTCTAGGGCGAGATGCCCGAGCACAAACGTGATGATGGCGATAAGTCCGCTTGTCGGAAGCGAGCCAAGGATCTTGGCATACCAAGGGAATAGCTTTTTGGCCTGCCAAGCCCCGATGGATGAAAGCGTGATCACCACAATCAGAGATCCCAGATATACGAACTGCGCCGACTTCTTTTCGCGCGTGGCGTTGTCGTCCCGCTCTTTCTCGACGCGGCGAACTTCGGCTTGCTCCATTGCCTGTAATCGAGTTTTCACGTCGCCAAGTTCCTCACCTTGGGTAGCGAGAGCCTGCCGTGCTGCTTCATCAGCTTCCTCCTTCGCCCTTTTCGTCTGAGCGTTTTCCTCCTCAACAGCGCGCTTTTGGTCCGCGAGGGTAGCAATGTCGGAGTCGCGCTTCCGCACCTCCTCTTCGAGGGCTTTTGCTTTGTTCGCCTCGTCCTCTGCACGGAGCGTCATTCCCTCAACCAGCGCATCGCGAATCAGCGTTGTTTCGGCATCCTCATTCTTTTCGGTCTTGATTCGAGCTCTCAGGCCCTCGTTCAGAACGACGTCGTTGATTGCCTCCTCAGACAGATTCTCGCTGTTTTCGAAGCGCCCGATGCCTTTCAGAATCCGGAGACTAGTGCGTTCGGCATCTGCATCAAACTCTTGGAAAAGAAATGGCAGACGAAGGCTTCCTAGAATCGCCTCTTCAAACTCCGCGGTGCGTGGCACCCAGAATTGGAGAAGCTGTATCAACGATGTTGGGTGGAGGCAGGTTGGAACTTTCGCGGAAGCCTTCTTCTGCTTGTGCTCGTCGAAACCAATGAACCTATAGTCGACCGTCAGAATCCAGTCTTTTGCATCGATTGGTGACTCGATGTAGGCCGGCCGATTGTCGTCAACGAGATGCCACAGGATCATGTCATGCTCAATCATCTCGTAGGACTTGCGCCTAGAGTTGCGACGCTTCTCTGCCTCAATCAAGAGATGGATGTCGTCGATGACGTCTTGGCGGGTGGCGTATTCATCGAGTTTCTCGTTGTATAGCTCGACGTTTTTTCCTCGGGCCACCGAAACGAAGTTGTTGAGATACGGGTCGAACCAATCATCCACCGTTAGGTTTCCACCGCGGCGACGACGTTCCTCCAAGAATTTCTCGGCCATTCCCGAAAAGCCGACGCGCAGAGCCGCATTGGTGAAGTTCGTCCCCATCGGAACACCAGCAAGCTGCCCTTTCGCCAATGAAATCGACTGCTTCGCTTCCTCAATGGTCCTTGGTGTCACGAACAGCGCGATCTTTGGGTTCCCTTTTAGGGTCGCAATCAACTCCTGAAGCTCGCTGGCGGCGGCATTCGATGGATTTTCGTGGAGGGCCAGAATGGAAAACAAGAAGTTCGTATCGACGAAGACCCGAAACGAAATCGGCTTTCCGCCGCTGGCGTTCAACTTTTGAATCACATTCTCGGGTAGGCCACTAGCTTCGACACAAAATGTAGCGTGAAGAAGGCGGCTCACATACGTGCGGACATCACCATTCTTCGGCTCGAGGAATCGAGAGACCAAAACATTCAAGGCCGGGTGGAACTTTGCCTCAAACCGCCCCAGAAACCGTTGAACCAGTTTTTTGTCAGCCGTCATTCGCTGTCCGGCGATGAGGTGATACGCATTCGCTCCGACTTCTTTGATTAGCGGGGCGAGAAACGCCGACTCGAACGTTTGCCATGTGTCGTCTGGTTGAAGTTCCGGGCATAGCTCCGCTACAAGTGTGCCGAAGTAAGCCTTGGCCTTGGCGGTCGCATTTTCTGCGTCAGCAATCTCGCCTTCAAATGTCGCACGCTTGTCGTCCGGAATTCGGAACGCCGGGCCGTCCAGCCTCACGAGAAGGTTCTGGGATTCAAGTGCTTGGGTCGCCGCGCTGACTTTGGCATCATTCAAACTCAGGCGGAACTCGTCTCTTAGAATGCCCTGAATTCCAGAAATGGTTGGAGGCTTGTCAGATAGCCACACAGCGGCCAGCACCAGACGGTGGATGGCCTTGTCCCACCATCCTGCGCGGTTCAACTCAACGTGGTGAACCAGTGCGGCCAGTTCAGTCGGTAACAGCTTTCCAGGTGTGCTCATGGTGTGACCGTTGTTTGCAGTTCGCCGCTCAGAAGCTTCGGCAGCATCGTGTCGCGGAGGGTAGCGAGGGTGCGGGATTGGTGGAGGTTAGCTGTGATTTGAGCGTAAAGCGGCGCGACTTTCGCGGTGAACGCAGCCATGATTTCCTTCGGCGGCAGCACGACAGCTATCGGGCGGAAGTTCTGCTTGCTAATTTCGGCGAAGGTCGTACCGGTGGCGCGGCTTTCGATCTCCGCCATGTTCGCCTGACACCAGTTCAGCATGAAGCAGTTTGAAGCGCGCTCGTTGCACTTCATTGCGATGAATCCCTGATTGATGGCGACGGGCATGGCGGCGATGGCAAGGTAGCCGACAGGAGCGCGCGACGAAAGCAGCAGGGTTCCGGCAGGAAGAAGGCCTGACGAAATCTTTGCGATGCCAGCATCAGTGAGTTTGCGGTCAGTGTCCAAGAGGATTGGCGCTTGAAGTGACGAAAAATCTTTCGGCGTCGTCCAGTGGTGCGTGCCTCCTTCCCAGTATTTCGGCTCGGCAGTGCTTGGCGTTCCACCGCCCATGCAATCGACGACTTCGCCAACGGACTCGATGGTCCAACCTTTTGGGATGTGAAGGCCTCCAGCCTCTTGGAATGTGGCGGGGAACAGGTCGGCGGTGGCTTTGTCGAGGCCGATGGGTTGGCGGTTGTCTAGTTTGGCGCGGACGGGGTCGAAATCTACGAACCAGCTTTGGAACAGCGCTCGCGCCATCGCTTCCAACGTCGCGTTCATCCGCCGGTTCAACTCGATCTTGTCGTCCAGCGCACCAAGCACCGCTGCGATGGCTTTCTGTTCGGGGAGAGGCGGGAGCGTGATTGGCTCTCGGCTTAGGTCATTTATTGTTATTTGGCTTTGAGCAGAACCACTATCCAAATGCCTCAGGCCCGAGTTCAGATAGTTGTAATAGACGTACAGATTGTCCGCTTTTTTGCTATCTAGCGAGATCTTGATCGAGAGATTAGTGAGGTAGCACCGTTCTCTAACTATCTTGACGTCCCCTGTCCCTCCGACGCCACGGGCGACCACGATGACATCACCTTTTTCGCAATTGAATTCGGGGTACTTGTATTGATACTTGTAACCTGAGAATGTCGGGTATGCGCCTACGGCGAGAGTGTTGCTTGCTGGCATTCTGCCGTAAGTGAAACTCGCGATTTCGCCCAAGGTGTACTCGTACCATTCACACGCCATAACCGAGCCCACCCAAATTCGCTTTGATCACCTGCTCCAGTTTCGCTGACTCGGCAAACTGGGCTTGCAGTTCGGCGACGAGGCGTGGCATCTTTTCTTCGAACGGGTCGCCATCGTCTTCGGCCTCTTCTGCGCCGACATAGCGGCCGGGTGTGAGTACAAAGCCGTGCGCGGCGATTTCAGCGGTGGTGGCGGATTTGCAGAAGCCGGGGATGTCTGTGTAGGGCACGGGCGCTTCGACGGGCTCAGCGCGAACGGTTGAGAGCTCAGCGCGAACGGTTGAAGGATCAATGCGAACGGTTGAGGTCTCTGCGCGAGCGGAGTGTTTGTCGCCACGCCATGCGTGATAGGTGCTGGTGATTTTGTCGAGGTCGGCGTTGGTGAGTTCGCGGTGGACGCGGTCGATGAGCGTGCCCATTTTTCGGGCGTCGATGAAGAGGGTTTGTTTGCGGCGGTCGCGGAAGCCGCGCTTGCTGTCGGCCGATTTGCTTTTCGCAAGAAACCACAGGCACACCGGAATCTGCGTGCTGTAGAAAAGCTGGCCGGGTAGCGCGACCATGCAGTCCACGAGATCCGCTTCGATCAGGGCTTTGCGAATGTCGCCTTCGCCGGACTGGTTGGACGACATGCTGCCGTTGGCGAGGACGAAGCCGGCCATGCCGTTCGGGGCGAGGTGGTGGATGAAGTGCTGCACCCAGGCGAAGTTGGCGTTGCCCTTGGGCGGCACGCCGTATTGCCAGCGCACGTCGTCGTCCTTGCGGAACCAGTCGCTGTCATTGAACGGCGGATTGGCGATGACGAAATCAGCGCGCAGGTCGGGGTGCAGATCGCGGCGGAAGGTGTCGGCGTGTTCGGGGCCGAAGTCGGCTTCGATGCCTCGTAGTGCCAGATTCATCACGGCGAGGCGGCGAGTGGTGGAGTTGCTCTCCTGCCCGTAGATGCTGATGTCGCCGAGCTTGCCGCCGTGTGATTCGACGAACTTTTCTGATTGCACGAACATGCCGCCGGAGCCGCAGGCGGGGTCGTAAATGCGGCCCTTATACGGCGCGAGCATTTCGACGAGGCAACGCACGACGCAGGACGGCGTGTAGAACTGGCCGCCGTTTTTGCCCTCGGCGCTGGCGAAGCGGGTGAGGAAATATTCGTAAACGCGACCAAGCAGATCGACCGAGCGGTGTGTTTTCTCGCCTTCGCTGGCGGCGGTGAGCGTGATGGTGGCGATGAGGTCGATCAGCTCGCCAAGGCGCTGTTTGTCGAGGCCGGGGCGCGCGTAGTCTTTCGGCAGCACGCCCTTCAAGCGCGGGTTGTCGCGCTCGATCGCGACCATCGCGTCGTCCACCGTTTTGCCGACGGTCGGCTGCTTAGCGTTGGCCTGAATGTGCGACCAGCGGCCATCCTTCGGCACCCAAAACACGTTTTCTGCTTTGTATTCGTCCGGGTCTTCCGGATTCGCGCCTGCGTAGTCGCCGGTGTTCGCAACTGAGCCCGCCAAAAGCTTGGCGCGATGCTCCTCGAACGTGTCCGAGATGTACTTGAGAAAGATCAGGCCAAGGACGACGTGCTTGTATTCCGCCGCGTCCATGTTGTTGCGAAGCTTGTCGGCCGCGAGCCAGAGCTTCGCCTCGAAGCCGATGGTGGCGGAGGAATTGCTGCTTGCGGTTGCTGCGGATTTTTGTCGCGCCATGTGTGTTCGGTTTTCTCTTGATGCTGATGCGATTTGCACTTGAGTTTAAGCGGAGTTGTCATTGCGTGGCGGGGCTTGAAGCGGTGTTCCTTGAGTTATTTCCGTCAAATACAAAATTTTGTATAATCGCAGCCGTGAGTGTTCTAAAGCCTGTTCAATTTCGAGGATCTGCGCTGGACGATTTGCGCAGTTTTCCGCTCTCGGCGCGGCGCGAGGCGGGTTTTCAAATTGATCTCGTGCAACACGGCCAAATGCCGGAAGACTGGAAGCCGATGCCAACCATCGGGCAAGGCGTCCAGGAGATTCGCATTCGTGACGCGGCTAGCGCGTTTCGAGTGGTGTACGTGGCCAAGTTTGCCGACGCCGTTTACGTGCTGCATTGTTTTCAGAAGAAAACGCAGCGAACCAGCAAACCCGATTTGGATTTGGCCGAGAGTCGATACCGTGACCTGTTAAAGGAATTAGCCCGATGAGCAAGAAGCAATTTGCAAGCGTGTGGGACGCGATCGAAGACACGCCCGAAGAAGCGGAGAACATGAAGCTGCGGTCCGGGTTGATGATCGCGCTGAAGGCGCACATGGAGCGCGTCGGGTTGAGCCAATCCGAAGCGGCAAAACTCTTCGGCGTCACGCAACCACGCGTGTCCGACCTTGTACGCGGGAAGATCAATTTGTTCGGCCTCGACGCGCTCGTCAACATGGCGGCGGCGGCGGGCTTGCATGTGGAAATGCGGGTGTTGGAGGCGGGTTAATTCCGCTCATCGACATCGTGACGCACCGCGTCGCTACGTCAGTACGTCCATGCGATGCGCCGCCCGAACACTCTCGCGCCACCCCGCAGCGACGCCCGCTTCTAGCGCAAATTCCGGCCAACGTTTTACGGCGGCTTGCACTTCGTTGATGATGGTTTTCGCGCGTCCTCGCTTCATGAGCGCGGCTTTGGCGCAGGCTTCGAAGTCGGCGAGCGTGAAGCCGTCGCGCTTGCCGTTTAGCGTCATTTGGTGCGTCGCCGTCCAGTTGCCTGCGGGGTTGTAGCTGTAGGTGACGTCGAAGGCCGGGGCGAGCGCCCATTGGCCTTGTTTGTTCATGAGAAACGCGATGTTTTTGACGTGATCGTCTTGGTTTCGCGCGACGATGTTGAAAGCCATGCGCCGAAATTGTTCTTCGACCGTGGCCATCGGTAAATTGAGTTGCCGAATCGTCAGGAGCGCTTGCTCGTAGGCGTACGCGCCGGCTTGGTTGAAGTCGAAGTGCGCGAGCGCGCAGAGCGATTGCATGTGCAGTTTTTCGCCGCCCGCGAGGCGGTCGAAGCGGCGCGTCATGAAGTGGCGGCGGCCGTTTTCTCCGAGCAAGCGGCATTCGCTCATGGTGATGCCGGCGGCTTTCGCCATGAGGTAGTAGGCGTATTCAATCGCGCCGTAGCCCGCGGGGTCGTCGAGTTCTTTGTCGCTGTTGCCGCTCACGCCGTCGAACTTGAGCAACCAATATTCGAAGCCTTCGCCCGCCGCAATTTGGCCGGAGCGCACTTCGTTCGTCGACGGGTTCCATGCGATGACGGCTTTGGCGCGCGCGCCGCCCGCCGAGGTGCCGACTTTCAAAATATCGCGCAGCGCTTTTTCTTGATCCGCCCCCTGAAAATGCCCTTGCAGATTGCTTCGGTGCGTGAGCACATCGCTCGCAAGTTGCACGAGTGAGTCGATGGCGATTTTGGTCGCTTGGCGCGGCGCAGGCCCAAGCGCGGGCAGGAATTCCAACGCGCCCATGCCGCGTGAACCGGTGTAACAAAGGCGCTCGACCGCGCCGAATGAGTCGGCGGTGCGACCTTGCGTCGCGAGCCATGCGTCGATCAGGGCGTTGCCGAATTTGTCCGGGAGCGAGTCGGCGAGCAAACCCGGCAAGCCGTGAAACGTGCCGCGCGGCAGAGCGGGAAATTCGAACACGCGGTCCGACAGCGGCATGACCAACGGCGAGATTTCGATGCCGCTTTTGGCGAACGCGGGGTCGTACTGAAACGCGGCGACGTCGCGCCCTTCGTCAAGCGACACCGCGCCGATGGTGCGTCCCCAGAGGCGCACTTCGGCCATCATGCGGCGTCACCCCACGTCCACGGCGTGGCTTCGCTTGGCGCGGCTTTTTTGCTGGCGGCACGCTGGCGTTTGTGCCCTTGTTGTTTAAGTTGCGCGATCGGGCTGACGGTCGGTTCGGGAATTAACGTTTCGATCCGATCAAGAAGCCCAAGCGCGCGAACGACACGCAAAAAGCCCGAAAGCTGCGTGGCCACTTCGCCAGATTCGAGCCGCTCGACGGTGCGCTTGGCCACACCCGCCTGCTCCGCCAGAGCCGCTTGCGTGAGGTTTTGCGCGAGGCGCGCGCCAGCGAGCCGCGCGCCGAGTTCGCGCAGAACGGCATCGTCGGTGAGTTGTGGGGCAATCTTCATAGCGCGTCACATTAGGCGAGTTAATGCAATAAATCGCAAGTATTCGCCATAACTGACGAATACTGCAATTCGCCTATTATGCCGAATAAATAAGAATAGTGCATGCTAATCGCCACATATGGCGATTTGTGCCAACTAATCGAAGATTCGCGTCGCGAATGCTGTGCTTTCCGCCGCCCCAAAAGCACAAAGGGTCACAGTCTTGTGAACTGTAACCCTTTGATTTATATAGAGAATTTGGTCGGTGTGATAGGATTCGAACCTACTACCCCTTGCACCCCATTCAACACACTCGCGATTTATTGCCGTCCGTCGTGGTCCAACTCATTACTTAAGCTATTGATTTATAAGGATTGTTCAGAATTTGCCGTCCATGGCCGTCCATAGGTGTATCAGCAAATCCGACTCGTTACGGTAACCGAACGGCAACCAGAATAGAATTGCGTCATCCCAGCTATCGGATGACGTGACCATGAGTACCCTGATTACCGACAAGGCAATGCAGGCCAAACCGGCCAAAGTGGACAGTTGGCTCACTGAGGGTGGAAAGCGCGGGGCTGGCAGATTCATGGCGCGAATTACCCCCGCCGGCGAACGCCTCTTCTACTTCCGATACACCCGGACCGACGGCACTCGGGACACACTTCTGATCGGAAGCTACACCCAGAAGCCAACCGACGGCGCATTCACTGTGCAAAGCGCTCGCGCCCGAGCGCTGGAGTGGTCTGGGCTCATCCAGCCATCAAACGAGAGCGCGCTCCCAATTCCAAACCGTGATGTGCGCGCATTTCTGCTTGCGGAAAATGAGGCGGCAGACAAGGCGCGGGCGGCGGCACTCGCGGCTGAGCGCGCGTCCATTGAAGCCAAGAGGTTTGCGGAAGCGGAAGCCATCCGCCGCGAGGTGTCGCTGGTACAGGTGTTCAATCAATGGCGCGAAACCGCGCTAACCCCTCGACTCAAGGCAGACGGCAAACGTATTGGGCGCAAAGACGGCGGTCAGTATGTCGCCGAACAATTCGCCCGCCACGTCTTCCCGACCCTCGGGGACCTGCCGATAGTCAGCATCCGAAAGCCGGACGTATTCGTGATTCTTGATCGACTCGTGGGGGAGAAAAAGCTGCGCAGCGCCAACGTCATCTTGACCGATCTCAAACAGCTTTTTCGATTCGCCGCCGAACGCGAAATCATCGAAGCTAGTCCCATCGAGACGATCAAGAAAGAGCGAGTGGGAGGTTCCGACACCGAGCGCGAACGAACGCTCGACGAAGACGAGCTTCGCGCGCTGCCAGCGCACATCGCGAATGCCAAATTGTCTCGGCGAACGGAACTCGGGATATGGCTGATTCTCGCAACTGGCGTCCGAGTCGGAGAACTCACGGGAGCCGTTTGGAGTAACCATACGACGCTCACAGCACATCTCGCACAGTTGGCGAAAGCGTGCGACGTAAAGTTCGGCACCGTCAATTTGTCGACGCGACAGTGGCACATCGTCGACACCAAGAATCAACGTCCGCACACCATCCATCTGAGTGATTTCGCCGTCGAAACGCTCGCCGCGCTTGCGAAGTTACAAGAGCACGATGCATGGATTTTCCCCGACACAAGCGGCACAAAACCCGTATGTGTGAAGTCCTTCGGCAAGCAAATCGCGGACCGCCAACGAGCGAGCGGCAAAGCCATGAAGAACCGCAGCGCTGCGACGAGCGCTCTCGCGCTACCAGGTGGCAAGTGGACCGCGCACGACTTGCGCCGAACGGCCGCCACGCTCATGGCGAAAATGGGAGTCAGCAACGACGTGATCAATGAATGCCTCAACCATAAGCTGGCCGACCGCATGACGCGGGTGTACGTGCAAGACCGACGCGAAGGCGAACAAGCGATAGCGTTCGACAAATTAGGGGCTCGGCTGAGCGAGTTATTCAGCGGCCTGCGCCGGAATAACGTAGTCAGTTTGCCGGCACGACACCGCAGCGGCGCAACATAGCCCGCGCCATCACCTCGTTAAATTTGCAACGGAGCGCCATGCTCCGATTGCGTGCGCGAGCCAGCGGCGACAACTAGTACAACGACCTCTGGCGACGGGACAGGTCGTAGAACTTAGAGGCAGCTGCCGCAAGTTCCTGTAGCTCGCTGCGCAGCTCGCTGACCGTGAAACGCGTTTCGCGTTGTGGCACAGCCCCCGGAATGCCAGGCGCAACGTTCACCACAACATCGGCAAATTCCAGGACAGCCCACCTGCCGTGAACGAACGAGTTGCGCCTGCTGCGAAGCGAATCCATTGTCCGATACCACTCCCTAAATTCCGCAACGTAGGCGGACTCAGACGCGTGCCTCAACTCAACGACTTCCTTCAGGGCATCCAACTTGTTCTTGAACGAAAGTCGTTCGATCAACGGGTTGACCAAGTCGACATTTGATCCGCCGACGATGTTTCGCAGGCAGAGACCGAGATTGAATTCAAACCGGGAGAACGCGAACACCAGTCGCCCAACGATGGCAACAGCCTCAGCCTCCAACTCATCGGGATCGGATCGTTGCGGGTCGGTCGTCATGCCGCTCATTCGGGTAGGCTCGCGCCCGGAACACTACCGGTGCGCATTTGCATCGTATGCCGACACTTTGGGAAGGCTGTGCAACCCCAGAAGGCGGGGCCGCTTCGCCCGGCACGTTCAATCATCTTTGTTCCGCAGTTGACACATGTTGGACGCCAGTATTCACCCTCGAGTGCTATTTCCAGCAACGCCTGTTGCTGTTCGGGGCTACGCCTTTCTATCAAAGACAAAAGACCGCCGATATCGAGAAGGTTGATGCCGTTCGCGGCAGCAAACTCTATCGCATCCGGCGTGAACGCTGACGTTGTGGCAAATTGACCTCGACGTAAATTGTGCGACGCCATTACGCCGCGTAATTCGCGAATCTTGTCGACGCCTACGCTTTTCCCAGACCAGTGTTTGCACTGCACAACGCTAGCGGGAGTTTCAGTTTTGCCTCTAGCGTACAACCAGACATCCACACCACCATCGGCACCGTGGGCTTGTGATTTCGTATCAAACCCCGCTTGCTGAAAAAGCAATTCGACGACTGCCTCGAACCTCCTCCACTCTATTTGCGAGAACACCGCCCGACTCCACGCGCTGGGGCGCACGCGCTCGACAGGTGTCGTGAGAGTCGCCGCTGGTGATGCTCCCGTCGTCTCGGAAGGTTGTGCAGCCTCCCGACCGCGTTGCGGGTTCGGGGTGTTATTGTTTTTCGTGCTATTTGTCGCGGTTGCGCAGAAAAACATTAGCA
>DAINAJ010000033.1:19516-21937 GCA_036733505.1 Casimicrobium sp. | reverse complement strand
CCGTAGCTGTTGCCGCCGCTGGGTTTAACAAAGTAATACGCGACCCATGCGGATACGAAAGGAGCAGCGCACACCAGCGCGACTAGCAAAATCATTCTGTTCGTGGATTTCAAGCGGCGTCCTGTTTACGAAAACTGAGTACAAAAAATATGATGATGGCGAGCGCAGCAAACGCGTACCACTGCACTTGATAGGCGAGATTTTTCTGGTAGTTTGCTCCCGGCGCAGCCCGCGCGGCACCGGTGAAGCCAGGTCCACCTACTTGCTCAAGGATGTACGGCTCAAGCTTGAGACCAAGCTGCTTCGAGAGTTCGTCGATTTGCACGTAGTTCAGGCGATTCCCGACGTTGGTGTTTGTGACGGTTCCCGGATTGCGCGATGGCGGAAGATTCACCTGCGCGTCAATGCGAATTTCGCCAGCAGGCGTTTGCACTTGTGGCAACTTCGCGTGATCGGGAGGCGCAAGCACCCAGCCGCGATCCACGAGCACATTGCGCGAAGGCGCCCCGTCAACCGAGGTGCGAAGCACTTGTAGCAGCGCGTAACCAGCCTTGCCCTCGTGGATACGGTTATCGACGAAGAAAAGCGCATTGTCTGCGAAGCTGCCAGACAGGCTGACCTTCCGGTAGCGCAGCGTCGTGGCGGGTTCGTTGGTACCGAACAATTGCTGCGTTGAGATAGGCGTGCCGCTGACGGCAGCGTCAAGTTGAGCCTGTTGTGACTGTTTATAGTCTGCGCGCTCGCCTTGCCAATTGCCTAGACGTATCGTGACGACCGCGAACACGATAGCTAGCATCGCCGCCCACCATTTCGGGCGGAAGCGTCGTCGCTGTGTTGATGGTGCCGTATTCGGGCTTGGCGTGCTTGGCATCGAGGGCTCACTACAATGGGCGGATGCGCTGGTTAGTCATTTTGTGTTTAGTTGCGATTGTCGTCTCGATGGCGTCAGCGTTGGTCTATCTTTTTCGCGACGGCGGCCAAGGCGGCAATCGCATGCTACGCGCGTTGACGATTCGAGTCGCGATCTCAGTCGGCCTGTTCATTTTCTTGATGGCCAGTTACAAATTCGGGCTAATTGGCCCCGGCGGCGTCGGCAAGTAGGGGCGTACTTCTTGTGCACATAAATGCAAAGGCGGCCATCGGCCGCCTTTTTTGCTTGGGGCGTACTTCGTAAACGATTACATCATGTAAACGATGACGAACAGACCCAACCACACGACGTCAACAAAGTGCCAATACCAAGCAGCCGCTTCGAAGGCGAAGTGATGCTGCGCATCGAAGTGCCCGCGCATCGCGCGGAACAAAATGACCGACAACATGATGGCACCAACTGTAACGTGGAAGCCGTGAAAGCCGGTCAACATGTAGAACGTGGAACCGAAAATGCCGGAAGTCATTTTCAAGTTGAAGTCGCTGTAGGCGTGCATGTATTCGTAGACCTGCAGGCCGAGGAACAGGAAACCGAGTGCGATGGTCGCTGCCAGCCAGACAATCAGCTTGCTCCGCTTATTTTCGAGCAATGCGTGGTGTGCGATTGTCAGCGTAACGCCTGACGTCAGCAGAAGCGCGGTGTTGATCGCGGGAATGCCCCAAGCCGCCATCGGCGAGAACGCTTCTTTGATGAACGGGCCGGCGGTCGGCCACGTGCCCGCGAAATCGGGCCACAACATTTTTGAATCGATGCTGCTGAGATCGGGCACGGAATGCATACGGGCGTAGCCGAGCGCACCAAAGAATGCGGCGAAAAACATCACCTCAGAGAAGATGAACCAGCTCATGCTCCAGCGGAACGAGAGGTCAACGTTCTTGCCGTACAGGCGCCCTTCGCTCTCCTTGATTACCGCGCCAAACCAGCCGAAGAGCATGAAAAACAAGATGCCGAAACCAACCGCCAATACGGGAAGCCCCCACGACAATTGATTCATGCTTCCTACCGCGCCGAATGCCAACGTCAGGAGCGCAGCGCTACCAACAATTGGCCAGTACGATGGCGATGGAACGAAATATTTGCCGGATGCGGCTGTGTGTGGGGCGCTCATGGGTAGGGCTCGCTAAATAAATCTCAAAGACAGGTTGTGATCAGCCGGGAAGCTTTGTGGGTTGCAGAACGTCAAGTTTTCCGGCGGGCGCTTGAACCGCCGCCGGCCCGGATCCGGGCATCTCGAAAAAAGTGTAAGACAGAGTAATCGTGTTTACATCGGCAGGGAGTTTGCGGTCAACGACGAAGACAACCGGCATCTGACGGACCTCGTCTGCCGCGAAGGTCTGTTTCGCAAAGCAAAAACACTCCAATTTCTTGAAATACTCCGCCGCAAGCGTTGGCCCGTAGCTCGGAATTGCTTGTCCCGTCATTTCGCGGGGCTGGGTATTGCGAACTTCGTAGTTCACGGTGGTCAGCTCGCCCGGGTGAACATTCATCGA
>DAINAJ010000033.1:5723-19416 GCA_036733505.1 Casimicrobium sp. | reverse complement strand
TATTGCGAACTTCGTAGTTCACGGTGGTCAGCTCGCCCGGGTGAACATTCATCGACGTCACTTCGGGCTTAAAACTCCACGGTAAATTTTGAATGTTGGCATCAAACTCAACCCGAACGGTCCGCGAAGCATCTACTTGAGTGTTCTTAAGCTGTTCGGGGCGCATGAAATCGTTCACACCCGTTACTTCGCAAATTTTCTTGTAGATTGGCACCAACGCAAAGCCAAACGCAAACATCACCGCCACAAAGACGGCGAGCTTCTTGAGCATTGTCTGGTTCTCGCGGAAAAACATTCTTGATTAACCCGCTCAGCCGAAACGTGCGTACCAAACAGACAGCGCGATGAACAACGCCACGCCGCCCAACAGCCAGCCCGTGCGAAGGTTGCGCCGACGCAGTGCTTGGGATGTTTTGCTTTGCACGTTGCTCATCGACTACTTGACAATCGGTGGAGTTTCGAACGTGTGATACGGGGCCGGCGAAGGCACCGTCCACTCAAGACCTTCAGCGCCATCCCAAGGTTTCGCGGCAGCACGAATCCCGCTCTTGCCTGCAATCATTCGCAACACGATGATGATGAAGAAAATCTGCGCAGTGCCGAAGGCAAATGCGCCGATTGATGACACCTGGTTCCATTCCGTGAACTGCATGTTGTAGTCGGGAATACGACGCGGCATGCCAGCCAAGCCTAAGAAGTGCTGTGGGAAGAACGTGACATTAAACGCGATCAAAGACCACCAGAAGTGGATCTTGCCGAGTTTCTCTTCGTACATCCAACCGGTCCACTTTGGACCCCAGTAGTAGACGGCCGCGAACGCTGAGAACAAAGCACCGGCCACCATCACGTAATGGAAGTGAGCCACCACGTAGTAAGTGTCATGCAACTGAATATCAACCGGGGTCAGTGACAGCACTAAGCCGGTGAAACCACCAAGCGTGAACAGGAACAAGAAGCCAAGACAGAACAGCATAGGCGTTTCGAGCGTGATCGAACCGCGCCACATCGTTGCGAGCCAGTTGAAGATCTTGCAAGCCGTCGGCACGGCGATCAACATAGTCGCGTACATGAAATACAGTTGGCCAGCCATTGGCAAGCCAGTCGTGTACATGTGGTGCGCCCACACGATGAATGACAAGATTGCGATTGACGCGGTGGCATAGACCATCGACGCGTAGCCGAACAAAGGTTTACGTGAAAACGCTGGGATGATTTGCGAAACAACGCCGAACGCTGGCAACGCAATGATGTACACCTCGGGATGTCCGAAGAACCAGAAGATGTGCTGGAACATCACGGGATCACCGCCGCCCGCAGCGTTGAAGAACGTTGTACCAAAGTGGCGATCCGTCAGAAGCATCGTGACGGCCCCCGCCAACACCGGCATCGTGGCGATCAGCAGGAAGGCAGTGATCAACCAAGTCCACGCAAACATTGGCATCTTCATCATTGTCATGCCGGGCGCGCGCAGATTCAAAATCGTCGTGATGATGTTGATCGAACCCATGATCGACGAGGCACCCATTATGTGCACCGCGAAAATCATCATGTCCATTCCCATGCCGGCCTGAACCGACAACGGTGGGTAAAGCGTCCATCCACCAGCAGCGGCACCGCCCGGAACAAAAAAGGAACCGATAAGTAAGATCGCGGCAGGTGGCAGCAACCAGAACGACCAATTGTTCATTCGGGCGAATGCCATGTCAGGCGCGCCGAGTTGCAAAGGAAGCATCCAGTTGGCAAAACCGACGAAGGCGGGCATGATCGCTCCAAAGATCATCACAATGCCATGCAACGTGGTGAGCTGATTGAAGCGCTCAGGCTCCAAGATTTGCAAGCCGGGCTGAAATAGTTCGGCGCGGATGAGCAGCGCCATGATGCCGCCGGAGATAAACATCGCGAAGCTGAACCACATATACATCGAGCCGATGTCTTTGTGGTTGGTCGTCGTGACGTAGCGCATCAATCCCGTTGGATGATGGTCGTGGTGGTCATCGTGACCGTGCTCGGTGCCGTGTGGAATGCTTGCCATGCTGGATTGCTCCTGAATTTCTCTACTGCTGATCTGTATCGGGGGTGCGCTTAACGCGAGTCCTGGAAACTACGCGCCCGCGTTGATTTCAACGCGGCGAGCCGCTTTGTTGTCACTGCTGCCGGTAACTTCGGCAGGTGGCTTCATGTTGATCCGATCGCGGTTGATGCCAGCGGTTTCAAGCGCTGCCCGAACGGCTTTTGCACGCTCTTTCGCCAACTCCAAGTTGGCGGCCTGATCGCCCGTCTTGTCGGTAAAGCCAGTGATATCTACTTTGGCTGCGTCCTTAGCCTTCAGAAATGCAAGCGCGGCGGCAATTGACTCCTTGGCTTCGGCCGGAAGTTCCTTTTTGCCAACCGCGAAATAGATTTTTTCTGCGAGTGCACCGGACGCTGCCGCAGGTGCACCGGCTGTCTCTGTCGCCGCCACTGGCGCGGCTGCAGTTGCGCTAGGCAACACGCCGCCGTTACGCGCTTTCGCGAAATCCAGAGGCTGAGCAAATTCGCTCGCCTTGTTCGACCAAGCGCTGCGCGTGTAAGCCATTACGCCCGCGAGATCCTTATCGCTCAGGTGCTTGAAGGCGGCCATTGCAGTGCCTGCTTTACCGTTAAGCAGTAAGGCCACTTGTGCGTCCTTAGGACCGTTAACTAGCTTCGAGCCATCAAGTGCGGCGAACTGACCGGGAACGCCTTTGCCAGTAGGCTGGTGACAACCTTGGCATCCACCCACGCCTTCGTACACAGTTTTTCCATGAGCAACAAGCTCATCACGGGTGTACGTTTTGGTGTCGACGACCACAGCCTCAGCGGCGGCCTTGCCAACGCCATACTTTTCTTTTTGTGCCACAACCCATTTGTCGTAGTCGGCTTGTGTTTTGACTTCGACCACGATTGGCATGTATCCGTGCTCTTTACCGCAAAGCTCAGCACAATTGCCGCGATACACGCCGGGACGTTCCGCGCGGAACCAAGCGTCTCGGATGAAGCCAGGAACAGCGTCTTGCTTCACACCCAGCGCGGGCACCCACCATGCATGAATCACGTCATTTGCGGTCAATAGCACCCGAACTTTCTTGCCTACTGGGACGACCAACGGCTTATCGACCTCAAGCAGATAATTTTCACCCTTTGCTTCCGCATTCTTGATCTGCGCCAGCGGAGTTGCCAAGTTCGAGACGAAACCAAATCCCTCGTTAAGGTAGTCGTAGCCCCATTTCCACTGGTAACCGGTCACCTTGATCGTCAGCTCCGGGGCCGAACTGTCGCGCATGTTCAACACGGCTTTAGTTGCAGGGAACGCCATCGCCAGCAGGATGAAGAACGGGACAATCGTCCAGATCACTTCAACCGTAGCACTTTCGTGGAATTGGGCGGCTTTGTGCCCCTTGCTCTTGCGGTGCGCATAGAGCGAATAAAACATTACGCCAAAGACGCCGACGAAAATGACGACGCAGATCCACGTAATCAACGTGTGCAGATCAAACATTTCTGCCGCAACGGCCGAGTTTGGCGCCTGCAGGTTCATCTTCCAGTCAGCGGCAGCCACAAGTGGCAACGCCAGGGAGGAAGCGGCGGCGACGCGCGCTGCCATTGACCCCAGATTAGCGGACACGCTTGCGCGCACGTTATTTATCGCAGTATTCACCGATTCAATCCTGTTTCGCACGACTTCGACCCCAAATTCATAAGCGTGTTGCGAGCGCAGCACGCAAATCCCGCAATGCTCGATGCTGCTCCCGCACCGGCAAAAATTCCAACAACTCTACGCTTTGACCGGCTTGACGAAGTCTGACGCTTCGCGTTCCTCCGGCCACTTCGCTTCCCAACTCCACCGTCAACCAATTACGTTTCAATACGACTTGATTTGCCTTGCGTCGACGGCAACTCAGTACCGTTACGCTGACATCAGCTATTTCCACACAGTCATAGTCATCTACTGATTGCTCAATCCACCAGAAAGCGATGGCCACACAACCAATCTCGATGCCTGTGAATGGCAAAACTAGCCACGCGCCGACAAACCACCAGAGAAACAATGCAAAACAGAAAGCGAGCACACCGAGCGCCGCGAGAACAACAATTCTCACGGCTCGACTACTAGCAAACTGCCGGCGCCATTCGAGTTTTATCGTCCCCATACAGCTACGACTCCACCCGATTTAGGACATGAAAGCTCCGTAAAACCGCATAAGTTTAGCAAATTTTGTGAGGTTGAACTTGCCATGCGAAGCCGCGAGCACCACGGACGCGCGCCCATCGGTCATTTGATCCAAGTGCACGTTCAGAAAGAGCAGGCGCGAAGTAGTCGCTTCGTACGAAGGGCTCGCCCCGCCTCGCTTAGCTACCAGTCGAGCGTCTGGCTAATTTGCTCTGCCGCTTCCTTCAGTGTCGGCAAAAATTCCTCTGCCTGCGCAACACTCATTCGCGCGACGGGACCATGAACTGCCACCGCCGCAACCACGCGCTCTTGGTCATTGACCACAGGCACTGCGAGACAGCAGATTCCCGCCAAATATTCCTCGTTATCGACTGCATAGCCGCCGCGCCGAATCTTCGTAAATTCAAGTTCCAACTGGCGTAGCGACGTGAGCGTATTTTTGGTGTGCCCAATGAGCGGCGCGCTGGTCAACAATCGATCACGCATGCGCTTGGCGGAGTGCGCGAGAAATAGCTTCCCGCTCGCACTGGCGTATAGCGGCACTTTTGAGCCAGCATGCAAGTTGATGCGCAGCGGCCACGACGACTCTACGCGATCCAAATACATCACGTGATGGCCATTCGGAATAGTCAAATTGCAGGTCTCGCCCACCTTTTCTACCAATTCTTCGAGAATAGCGCGACGCGCTGAGCGGTGCGGCGAATGCAGCAGTACGTTGGCGGCCAGATTTGCCAAACGCTCGCCCGGAACGTAGCGCTTGGCGTCTGGCTCGCGCAACAACATACCGGCTTCTTCTAGGGTCGTCAGGATGCGAAAGACGGTTGGCTTGGGCAAGCTCACCGCCTGCATGATTTCGGTCAGGCTGACCGAACGCTCACTATTAGCTACAAATTCCATGACGGAAAGCGAGCGCAACGCGGCGGATCCTGCCTCACGACTATCTTTTTGATCTTGATCCAACGCAACAGACATCTTATGTTCCTAAGTTAATTTCGTCCGCATTATGCATGCAATTGCTAAGAACCACTAAAAATGAAACGCGGCGATTCGATTTTGAACTTCAAGACGATACGCCAGGTGTTGCCCCGGCACACTTGCTCCATCTCGGCTCCTGAAGAAAAAGGTCAATCATGGCAACTCGGTCTACCCCAAGCAAAAAAACTCCTGCAGCACGCGCACCTGCCGCCGGTAAAGTGAAAGTTGATCGCCGCGTCACTAAAGGCAAGACACGAATGACCCCCTCCGAGGCATTTGTAGAGACTCTAGTCGCGCAGGGCGTGACCGACGTTTTTGGCATCGTCGGCTCCGCGTATATGGACGCGTTGGATCTATTTCAAACTGCGGGTATCCGCTTCATCTCTGTTGCACACGAACAAGGCGCCGGACACATGGCCGATGGCTTCTCGCGCGTCTCCGGTCGACACGGCGTTTGCATCGGTCAAAATGGACCTGGCATAACCAATTTTGTGACGCCGACCGCTGCGGCATATTGGGCTCACTCGCCAGTGGTCGTGATCACTCCTGAAACAGGATCCATGACGCTCGGTCTTGGTGGCTTTCAAGAAACAGATCAGCTCCCGATTTTTTCCAAAATTACCAAGTTTCAAGCGCACGTGAACAATAAAGCGCGCATGGCAGAGCTAACCGCGCGCGCCTTCGATCGCGCTCACATCGAACTTGGGCCTACGCAACTTAATATTCCGCGCGACTACTTCTACGGCGAAGCCGACTACGAGATTCCCGCCCCCATGACGATTGAGCGTGGCGCAGGAGGCGAGCAGGCGCTCGACGAGGCTGCTGCGCTGTTAGCAAAGGCAAAGTTTCCTGTGATCCTCTCAGGCGGCGGCGTCATCATGAGCAATGGGATGGACGCGGCGGTGAAGTTGGCCGAGCTTTTAGACGCGCCAGTCTGCAACAGCTACCTTCACAACGACAGCTTCCCGGCAAACCATCGGCTCTGGTGTGGTCCACTTGGATACCAAGGCTCGAAGGCTGCCATGAAACTGATCAGCAAAGCCGATGTGGTGATAGCGCTGGGTACGCGCCTAGGGCCATTCGGCACGCTGCCACAGCACGGAATCGACTACTGGCCGAAAGACGCCAAGATCGTCCAAATCGATGCAGACGCAAAGATGCTCGGCTTAGTAAAGAAAATTTCCGTGGGTATTTGTGGCGACGCCCGCGCGGCAGCGCTCGCTCTAGTTCATCGGCTCAAAGGCAAATCTCTTGCTTGCCACACCAATCGCGTGGCGCGGCTCGCCACCGTCGCTAAGGAGCGTAAAGCTTGGGAAAAGGAACTCGACGCATGGACGCACGAGCGCGACGCTTACTCGCTTGAAGTGGCCAAAGAATCGAAATACATGCACCCACGGCAGGCACTACGTGAGCTTGAAAAGGCCTTGCCGGCGCGCGCTATGGTATCAACCGACATTGGCAATATCTGCTCAATTTCTAACAGCTATCTACGGTTCAACGAGCCGCGCTCAATGTTTGCGGCGATGAGTTTTGGCAATTGTGGCTACGCTTTCCCCACCATCATCGGGGCAAAACTAGCCGCACCAGATCGGCCCGCCATTGCTTACGTGGGCGACGGTGCATGGGGCATTAGTTTCAACGAAGTGCAAACCTGTGTTCGGGAGAACATTCCTGTCACGGCCGTTGTTTTTAATAATGGGCAATGGGGTGCCGAGAAGAAGAATCACGTAGATTTCTACAATCGGCGCTACTTGGGCGTCGCGTTGGACAATCAGCCACACTGGGCTAACGTCGCCATCGCGATGGGCGCTGAAGGCTTGCGTATTGATCGACTCGAAGATGTAGGCGCCGCGCTGGCGGCCGCGTGCGAGGCGCAAAAGCGCGGCAAAACTACGATCATCGAAATCATGGTCACCAAAGAACTGGGCGACCCGTTCCGCCGCGACGCATTAGCACTGCCGACTCGCTTTCTGACTAAGTACAAACACACAGAAATCAAGCGCTAAATCTCTTTACTATTGCGGAGTGGAATCGCCGCGCCCAACGCGACGATTCGTCCTAAATAGCACTCGCTTGCGCAATCGCGCCTGCAATATCAATTGGAGACACTATGAAGAACTTTGCCCGATGGGCCACCTCTGCAGTAGTCGGCACGATGCTCTGCATCGCGCAAACCGCGTCCGCGCAGAGCTGGCCAGCAAAACCTGTTCGACTGGTCAACCCTTTTCCGGCTGGTGGCGGCACCGATACGTTTGCCCGGCCGCTTGCTGCGCAGCTCAGTAAGCAATTGAGCCAGCAGTTTATCGTTGAGAACATCGGTGGCGCGGGCGGCACAATCGGCGCGGCGCAGGCAGCGCGCGCGTCGGGGGATGGATATACGTTTCTCATAGGTGCCGTACATCACACGATCGCGCCTTCTATTTATCCGAAGCTCTCATACGATATCGAGAAAGATTTTGTCCCCGTCACATTGCTCGCGGTCGTCCCAAACGTCATCATCGTTCAGCCCAACAAGCTGCCTCAGATAAAGACGGTAAAAGACTTAGCGGACCACGCGCGCGCAAATCCCGGAAAACTAAATTTTGGTTCGCCGGGCTCCGGAACATCGCAACACTTGGCCGGAGAACTGTTCAAAGTCAACAATCAGGTCAGCATGGTGCACGTGCCCTACAAAGGGATGGGGCCGGCGATGCAGGATTTCTTGGCGGGTTCCCTTGATTTGGTCATGGACGGCATGGGCGCGTCTGCCGCGCAAATCAAAGGTGGCAAGGCGAGAGCAATCGGCTTGATGGCCTCGCAACGCTCACCGCATTTTCCAGACATTCCGACGCTCGCCGAACAAGGGTTTCCGAATTCAGAAGTATCAACTTGGTATGCGCTGTGGGCGGTACGCGGCACACCGCCTGAGGTCATTGAAACCATGTACCGCGAAACGCTAAAGGCGCTGGAAGAGCCCGCTCTCAAAACCGGCTGGGCCAACGCAGCGGCCGAACCCGGCGGGATGCCACCGGCAGAATTCGGGAAATTCGTGCGCAATGAAATCGAGCGCTGGGCCAAAGTGACTAAGGCTTCCGGGGCGAAGCTTGACAACTAACTCACAGACGACTGAGGGTGCGCAGATTGCGACCCTAGTTTCTCAAGCTCGCACCGCGCTGGCGGTCGCTGAACAGTATGATCAGGAGCGGGCGGATTTACTTTGCGCCGCCGCCGCTTGGGCCATTATGGAGCCTGCTCGGAACAGGGCGCTGGCCGAGTTGGCGGTTCGCGAAACCGGGCTCGGCAATGTCGCCGACAAGATTCAAAAAAATCACCGGAAAACGTTGGGTTTGCTGCGCGACCTGCAGAGAGCGAAATCGGTCGGGGTGATCTCCCAAGATCGCGCCCTCGGCATCACCGAAATTGCGCGTCCAGCAGGTGTGGTCGGCGCGATTACACCGTCAACAAACCCCGGTGCCACGCCAGCCAACATGATTATCAACGCGATGAAAGGCCGCAACGCGATCATTCTCGCGCCCTCACCGAAGGGCTACTCGACCGCGCAAGAGCTCGTGCGCTACGTTCACGCCGAATTTGATCGTATTGGCGCGCCTCACAATTTGGTTCAATTACTGCCATCTCCGGTCAGCAAGGCTCTCACGTACGAACTGCTTGCTCAGGTCGACCTTGTAGTCGCCACCGGCTCGCAGGCGAACATCCGTGCAGCCTACTCAAGCGGCACACCGGCCTTTGGAGTAGGTGCAGGTAACGTCGCCGTGGTCGTGGACGCGAGCGCCGAGGTTGATGCCGCTGCCGATCGCATCGTTCGCTCCAAAATTTTCGATAACGCGACCAGCTGCTCAAGCGAAAACAGCATGATCGTCGTCGACGACGTTTATCTGGCGATGATCGCCGCCATGCAACGCGAAGGCTGCATCCTGCTTAGCGCTGACGAAAAGGCGCGTTTACAGCAAATCATGTTTCCGAGGGGAAAGCTTTCGCCAGTCGTCACGGCAAAGAGTGCATCCGAAATCGCTCAATTGGCAGGGATTGATCGTGCAAAAGACGCGCGCGTCCTAATGGTCGAGGAAACGGGTTGTGGGGAGAATTTTCCGTTCTCGGGTGAGAAGCTCTCCCCGGTGCTCACGGTCTATCGCGCGACGAACTTTGAGGCGGCGACTGCCCGCGTTGCAGAAATTTATGCGCATCAAGGGGCGGGGCACTCGGTTGGGATACACGCATCACCTCATCGTGCGGAGTCGCTCGCATTGCAGATGGCGACCTTGCTTCCCGTTGCACGCGTGATTGTCAACCAACCCCACTGCATTGCCACCGGAGGCAGTTTTGACAACGGATTGCCGTTCTCGCTGTCGATGGGTTGTGGCACATGGGGCGGCAATAGCTTTAGCGACAATCTCACCTACAAGAATTTTTTAAACATCACACGGATTGCGCGCCCAATCAGCGGCCGCGTGCCAGAAGAGGCCGCGCTTTTCGCCGACTACTTCGCACTCGTCAACCGATGACTGCAGGCTCCAACCCGCAAACGCTCCTGAGCGTCATGCTCACACATGGTTCTGAGCAACCTGACGCCCCGTTTTTGTTCGCGCCCGAAACCAATGCGGTTTTGACATATCAGGGCTTGGTGGACGAAACGCGTGAACTCAGTGCGCGATACGCCGCGCTTGGGCTTGCCTCAGGCGATCACGTCGGCTTTTTGCTGCACAACGGCTACCAAACCACCGCGATCTTTCTAGGCACGATGGCCGCCGGGCTGGTGATCGTGCCGTTAAATCTGCTGTCGGTGGGGCAGCAACTCGCGTACGTACTGCAACACAGCAAAGTCAAGCTCGTATTCACGTCGCAGCACTACGAGTCGCAACTGCGCGGTGCGATTGGTCTATTGCCGCCTGACGCTGCAACGTCAATTCGTGTCGAAGTGATTGACTCCGACGCCCAACACATTCACGCGGCGTTCGGTCGCGTTGAACTTACCGCACGCGTCGACGCCGACTCCTCGGCAATGTTGATGTACACGTCTGGTACGACCGGTCAGCCGAAGGGCGCGCTGCTGACGCATGGCAACTTGCTGCATGCCGCTGCATCTGTCGCCGAATGGCACGCCTTCACAGCACGCGATCGCGTGCTATCGTCGCTGCCGCTTTATCACATCAATGGGCAATGCATCGCGACGGTCACTCCGTTCCTCAGCGGCGGCAGCATCGTCGCGCCACACAAATTTTCAGCGAGCGCCTGGTGGACTTGGGTGGAGTGCTACCAACCAACGTGGCTCAATCTTGTGCCGACGATCATCGCCTACCTGCTCAATGCGGCTGACGCAAACACCAAACAGTGGCCCAGCATTCGCTTCGCGCGCTCGGCCTCCGCGCCGCTGCCGCCGGATCAACACCGCGCCTTCGAGCAGTTATTCGACATCGATGTCATCGAAGCCATGGGGATGACTGAGTGCGCATCCGTGGTGTTCTGCAACCCACAAGCGGCCAGCAAACGCAAGTACGGGACGCCTGGGATGCCATGCGGTGTGGAGGCTCGTGTTGTTTCCACGGAGAATAGCGCGGTACTCGCTGACGGTCACACAGGCGAACTGCAACTTCGCGGCGCAAATGTCATGCGCGGATACTTCAATGCCGCAGACAAAACCGCTGAGGCGATCACGGAGGACGGCTGGCTTCGCACGGGCGACCTGGGGCACCGTGACGCGGACGGTTTCTATTTCGTCACCGGTCGCATCAAAGAGCTCATCATTAAAGGTGGCGAGAACATAGCGCCGCGCGAAATCGATGAAGCATTGCTCGCACATCCCGCGGTGCTTGAAGCCGCAGCGGTCGGCATCCCTGATCCAAACTACGGGCAAGACATTCTCGCCGCAGTCGTGCTTAAGCCCGGCGCACAATGCGATGAAGGTGCTTTGCGCGAGCACTGCATTGCGATGCTAGGTCGCTTCAAAACGCCAAAAACTTTTCGACTTGTGGACGACTTGCCAAAAGGTCCATCCGGTAAAGTGCAACGATTGAAGTTGCTTGAGTAGACCATGTGCATCGCGGTTTTGCGCTGGGTTCCGGAGGACGCGTCGCCGTTTTTGCTGGCAGCCAACCGTGACGAATTTTTTGATCGCCCTACGCGAGAAATGCATTGGTGGGACGGGGGCGACGTGCTCGCAGGCCGAGATCTGCGCGCGAACGGCGCGTGGATGGGATTGACCCGCCGCGGAAGATTCGCGCTCATAACCAACGTGCGCAACCCGTCGATGCGTCGCAGCGGCGCGCCGTCACGCGGACATATCGTTCAACAGTTTCTTGAGGGTGATGCGACGCCAGAGGCATTCGTGCACCAGTTGAGTCAGCGCGCCCACGAGTATGAAGGGTTTAATCTGCTGTGCGGCTCGATCACACAGCGCGTTGAACATCGGGCGATCTGGTTCCTAAACTCCGCTGAAGCGCAGCCGCGAAGGTTAGACGACGGAATGTATGCAGTCTCCAACGCATCATTAGACACGCCTTGGCCTAAAGTGGAGCGCATCAAGCAAGGGATGCGACACGCCCTTGCAAGCTTTGACGCGGAAACGCGCGAGCAACGACTACTTCGTTTACTTAGTAATGGCACGAAGGCGTCTTTACGCGACATGCCAAACACTGGCATTGCTCCCGACGTCGAACGCGATTTAAGTTCAATTTTTATCCGTCGGAGCGGATACGGGACTCGCGCGTCCAGCGTGATACGGGTGCAGCACAACGTAGCATCGGTCGTCGAGGTCACTTTTAGTGATACGCAAGCGGATCAGCTCATTCAACAACCACAACTACAACAACGGTTTGAGTTCCCGCTAGAAGACTAAACGCGCTTAGTAGACCAACGCAGCCGCATTCAGCATTCCGACGGCAATCGACGCCGCAGCGAGAAACGATGCAGGCGCTACCTCGCCTTCATGAATCGCGTCGGACAGTCCCGGCATCAGCATTCGAACGAATACGAAAACGATGAGCTGCACGACCGTCGCGAGTACAGCGAAGACCAATAAATCAACAAGATTGACGGCATTCGCCACCGAGCTCGCAAGCGGTAATGCAAAACCAAGCATCGCACCGGAGAGCGAAATTGCAGCGGCGTGATTGCCTTCTCGAATGAGCGTGATTTCTTTATACGGGGTGATCTTTACGTAAGTCCAAGTGAACGCAAATAGGAGCGCAATCGCCACCGCGAAGAAAATCAAAAAGTCATCAAAGTAGCGAATTGAATCGTTAAGCGTGTAGGTCATATCCTGGCCCTATTCAAAGTAATGCGGCGCGAACCGCGATGTATTCATGGTGATTTCGGTGGCGTCTTCGCGCAGACTGATGCCTGCAGGCGAATCACCCACGATCCAACTGCCGATCGTCACAAAATTTCCCTCAAAGCTCGGAATCGGCGTGTACTGTTGATACACGAAACCCTCTTCACCATAGGTTCCATCTGCGCGGATGATTTCCCCGCCTTTGTAAATTTCGACATTGGCACCTTCGCGAGAAAGTAGCGGCTTCTTCACGTAGTCGCCGAGCACTTTGTGGCGCTCGAAAGACGCGGGCAACAACAGCGGATGGTTTGGATAAAGCTCCCAAAGAATCGGGAGCAATCCTTTGTTCGCCAACACCATTTTCCAAGCGGGCTCAATAACTCGCATGTTGGTCTTGCGAAGATTGTTGCCGAACTCATCGGCTAGCAGCCATTCCCACGGATAGAGCTTAAAGAGCGTATTAATTCGCGCGTCGTCCATATCGACGAACGCCAAATCCCCTTCGCTCCAACCAATTTCTTCTACGGCGACCCACGGCGCGGTGAGGCCAGCCTGCATCGCCGTGTCACGCAGGTAATCGAGGTTGCCGCCGTCTTCCTCGTTATCCGCCACACAGGTGAAATGCACATTGCTGTAGCCGTGTTCGTCCTTAAGCCATTTCCATTGCGCGATCAAATCCTCGTGCAGGCTGTTGAATTGATCGGCGTGTGGTTTCACGTCTTCGAGCCAATGCCACTGCGCGACACTAGCCTCGATCAATGACGTGGGGGTGTCAGCATTAAATTCGAGAAGCTTGGGCGGCCCGCTACCGTCATAGGCCAAATCAAATCGTCCAAAAAGCGACGGATGGTCGTTATTCCAACTTTCGCGAATCAGCGCCCACGCAGCCTCCGGTATCGCCAATTCTTTGAAGCGCTCCTTTTCGATGATGTGTTCGGCGGCGGCCATACTCATCGTGTAAAGCTCTTTGGTCGCGTGCTCGAGATCGGCTATTTCCCGTGGTGTGAAGTGGTAGCAAACGCCTTCTTCCCAGTACAAACCATCAATCGAATGAAAGCTAAACCCTGCGTCTTCGCAGCGCTTCTCCCAGTTATCGCGCTTCGGAACATGTTCTCTGCGCACGATCTAACCGCCTGATGAGTGTGAGGAACCGCCGCTGTGGCGCGACGACGACGCGCCGAACCCGCCACGCGATGGAGCCGAGGACACCGTACCCTTGGCGCGTGATCCCGGCCGCGAATACGAGCTGTACCCGGAAGATC
>DAINAJ010000033.1:4529-5623 GCA_036733505.1 Casimicrobium sp. | reverse complement strand
ACCGTACCCTTGGCGCGTGATCCCGGCCGCGAATACGAGCTGTACCCGGAAGATCCGATGGAGCCGGAGCGGGAGTAGTAACGCGGACCGTAAAAGCTGCGCGATCCCGTCGCGGATCGCGTCGGCTCAACCTCTTCGCAATCGCCAGGCGTACCCCAATCGGCTTTGCATTCTTCGATATTGGCGTACACGTCACGATTTAGGTTGTCGCCGTTTTCCATATTGCTACAACCCGCGACCCCGCCTAGCGCCGCGGCGCTTATCAAGACTAGCGAGAGGTGAACGCTTCGCTTGCGTTGGTGCTTGCTGCGAAACACAGGGGCTGAGGCGGGTGCCGCTGCCTGGCGCGCCACCGCACTGGGCAGCGCTTCCTGCTCGGCGCGCGGGGTGACGGAGGTCTCGGGTCGTTCTAGGAGCGTTGTGTTGTCGTCGTCCACCGCGAAGTCTTCCTGTGAGAGGTAATCTTCGCGGTGTTTTACGCGGCCGGTGTGATTGTGTCAACGCATGCGTGCAGCACGCGCGATTTAGTGCACTGCGCTGGGCCGCAAAAAGCGAATCAAGGTGCCGTCACGAAGATAAATTTCCCCGTCACCGGCGAGTTTCGCGCCATCAAAATCGCGCTGAATCAGCAGCAATTCTTGATCTTCACGGGTGCCTTCGACCAAAACGTCGTCCGGACGAGTGAATTCGTCGGGCGCGTGGAGGTAATCGGCGGTGAACACTGCGTCGTCAACCTGCACGAACGCGGCTTCGCTCATCGCTGCGGTGAGCGAGTCAAACATTGGCGTGGCGGGGGTGGCAATAACGGTGGTAGCAGTGTGCATCATGGTCTCCAGCTGGTAAACGTTGGGCAGAACATTTGCTTTTCAAGTATCTAAGCAATTAACGCGCCTATAGCGTCTCGCGATGACCTTCAAGTGACTGAGCGCGTTGCGGCACTCATGAGTGGATGTTGACACAAGAAAGCGCATCGGCGAGCGCTTCAATAGAAAATCTGCACCACACACACGCCGCACCGTGGCAAACAGGAGACTCGCTGTGATTGATTTGTACTACTGGACCACGCCCAACGGCCACAAAATCACGATGATGCT
>DAINAJ010000033.1:2646-4429 GCA_036733505.1 Casimicrobium sp. | reverse complement strand
TCGCCAAGAAGTAGCGCCTACACTTTGGGCATGAAACTCGTCCGCCTCATCTACGCAAGCCACCTCGTCGCGCCGCTCGCCAAAACCGACGCGCAACAAATCCTCTCGGCGAGTCTGCGCCGCAATAATGGGCTGGGCGTCACCGGGTACCTGTGCGTGTCGGCGACACACGCGCTGCAATGCCTCGAAGGCCCGCGCGACGCGGTGAACACGGTTTACAACCTCGTCGCCGCCGACCCACGCCACACCAACGTCACGCTGCTGCGCTATGTCGAGGCATGGCGACGCTTGTTTCCGGTGTGGGACATGGGGTTCACTAGCGATCTGGCCACTGCTGCACCTGAGTCGGCGCGCTGGCACGATGACAGCGGATTTAACCCGTACCTCGTCGACAGTGATCTCATCGAGAACGTGATCGAAGCGCTATGCGAAAGCGCAGAGAAAGTGGAGCTGCGCGTGTGATTTCGGCGTGGCGTTAGCACCCGATACATAACGAACTCTCTCGTCGTCTTGATATAGCTTTTATGCTCGAACGACAGCCGTTTGGCGCTTTCAGCCGCAAAATACACTTTGTTGACTTTATACAAAAAATCGCCCAAACCGCCGCCAGGTGGTCGTTGAAGCCAAAAAGTTGTTACTTTGGAACCGAAGCGATTCTGGCGGTTTGTTCTGCGGCGTTGGCGATCAACTCTGGCGCGCGGATGACGGCTTGATCCAGTGTCATCGGGCCGGGCACGATGGAGAAACATCCGCCGTTGAAGGCAGTGTTGAGTTCTGCTAGTGCCGTGGCGTCCACGCCGCCACTGATGAGCGTCGCTTTGAGCGTTTTGTTGCCGTGCTCGCGCGCGATTTTTGCGGCGGCGAACGGTGTTTTGCCGAGAAGCGTTTGCGCGTCGCTACGACCTTCACCCGTGATGAGCCAGTCCGCCTCCTTGCAGGCCTCAGCCAAACCGATGAGGCGCGCAACGGTTTGCGCACCAGACTCAAATTTCGCGCCGACCAATTGCAGTGCGTAACCCAAGCCGCCAGCCGCACCTGCGCCGGGTTTGTCTTTCGCACCGCGTTGCAACGCGGCCTCCAGTCGTTCGGCGTAAGCTTCAATCACGCTGTCAACGCGAGCCACGTCCGCGGCAGCGACCCCCTTTTGTGGGCCGAAAATCGCTGTCGCGCCACGCTCGCCGATGAGTCCGTTATTCACGTCCGAGAGCAACGTAATCTCGCATTCCGCAAGCCGCGGATCAAGCGCAGTCACGTCCACCGAGATGAGCTTGGCGAGGCCGTTGGGCGTGGGCTCGATTTCGCGGCGGAAGGTGCCAGTAAATTTCACGCCGAGCGCGGCGAGCAAGCCCGCGCCGCCGTCGTTGGTGCTGGTGCCGCCGAGACCGATGAAGAAGTGCCGAATGCCTTCAGCGAGCAGCAACCGAACGAGCTCACCCACCCCGTAGGTCGAACGCTCGCCCACGGGCACCGCCAGATTGTGCGCGTCCTCAATGCCGACAATTTGCGCGACCTCGATCACCGCTGCTTCGTAAATGCCGCTGCGGATGAGCGCGTAGCCCGCTTCCGCTGATTGTCCCGCGGCGTTACGCACGAGCGCCTGTTTGCGCCGTGCGCCGGTGCCGGCGAGCGCGGCGACGATGGCGTCCAACGTGCCCTCGCCGCCATCGGCCATGGGGCGCCTGATGATTTCGGCGTCAGTGGCGTTTGGAAAGACACGTCGCAAGCCAAGCTCCAACGCAGCGCACACGCCATCCGCGGAGAGCGATCCTTTGAACGAGTCAGG
>DAINAJ010000033.1:0-2546 GCA_036733505.1 Casimicrobium sp. | reverse complement strand
GCTCCAACGCAGCGCACACGCCATCCGCGGAGAGCGATCCTTTGAACGAGTCAGGGGCGAGGATAATTTTCATGGTCAAGGACGAAAACGCTTTTCATTCACAGCGTGGGCACCGTGCCCACAGTGGGTCAAAGTAACGCAACGGCTTTTTGGGCCTGAGTGCTACTCACTGCTCACTGCTCACTGCTCACTGTTCACTGCTCACTGCCAGCAGTGGCACGCCTCACCCGATCATTCACCGCATCCCATTCTGGCCCTTGGGGCGGTGCTTCGATGATGAGTTCGCCGTAACGCTGGCTGTCGAGTTTTCTGAGCAGTGCGTAGAGTTCAAATTCCCACGTCTGCGCGTCGGCCGCGAGGCGCACCGCGTGAAGGCGTTCGGTCGTTTCAACGTCGAACGAGTGAGTAATGATGCAGCGCGTGGGGCCGCGATCATGCGCCGCGCGAAACGCACGAAGCTGCATTCGTAAGCGGCGCTCATCGATCATTTGCGTGGACGTGCGCGGAGCGTAGTGCGACGCGAGCGCGCCGGACACACGCGGCACGTCCGTCGAATCAGGTGTATCAGTCGGTAGCACAACGCCGAGCACGCGCTCGATATCCGACACTCGAACGCGACCGGGGCGTAGCACGCGAACCGTGTCGCCGCTCACATCCACAATCGTCGATTCAATGCCCACTTCACACGCGCCGCCATCGAGCACGAGTAGCGCAATGCCCGGAAATTCTTCGCAAACGTGTTGCGCAGTGGTGGGACTCACGTGGCCAAATTGATTCGCGGACGGGGCAGCAATTCCCGCATTCGCGCCCGCGCTGTGTCGGGCGAAACTTTTCAGTAAAGCCAACGCCGTTGGGTGCGACGGCACACGCAAACCCACCGTGTCTTGTCCGCCGGTCACCGCGTCAAGCACATGCGCGGCGCGCTTGACGATGAGTGTCATCGGGCCCGGCCAAAAGGCACGCGCTAATTTTTCTGCGCTCTCGGGCCACTGGCTCGCCCACGCGCGCGCTGCGGTCGCAGAGGCAAGATGCACAATCAACGGGTGGTCCGCCGGCCGCCCTTTCGCGGCGAATATTTTTTCTAATGCACTTCTGTTATTGGCATCTGCCGCAAGGCCGTACACCGTTTCCGTGGGTAGGCCCACCAACTCACCTGCCGCGAGTCGCGCGCACGCCTCTTCGACGCCGACACCGTCGGAGGCCACGATGCGTGGATGCGTTTCAGGAAGATGCGCAGAGTTCGTCATCAGCGTCATTGGTATAGGCTCGCTTCACCGTCAGGGCGCGTTTTGAAGCGCCTGTGGGTCCAAAGATATTGCGCGATGTTCTCACGGACGCGAGATTCAATGAAAGTGTTCACGCGACGGGCATCGTCCACGTCGTCACCTGACGGAAAGTTCTCCCACGCTGGATAGAAGCGAACGTCATAGCCAGCGCCAGCCTTGCGCTGCGTGGCAATCACTGGCACCACGGCCGCACCTGTGAGTTTTGCGAGTCGAGATACACCAGTAATGGTCGCCGCGTTAACGCCAAAAAACGGCACGAACACCGAATCGCGTGCGCCAAAATCCATGTCGGGCAGGTAGTAAAACGGCAGGCCCGCCTTCATCGCACGCAATATCGGTTTCACGCCCTCCGTGCGCGCAATGATTTTTGATTCGCTAAACCGTGTGCGCCCCGCGAGCATCATCGCGTCGATGTCGGCGTTGCTTTGTTCGCTGTAAAGCGAGCAGCCGGAGGTGTCAACGGAAATGCGAATTGCAGATGCATCAAGTCCAATGAAATGCGGACACAGCCAGATCACTGGCCGCGCAGTTTCGCCTTTTGCAGTGTCCACATCGCGAAAGCGCTTCCACTCATGTTCGTCGTGCAAGGTCACGTAGCGCCGAATGCGCTCGCCACTAGCGTTCCACAAAAAGCCATGCTCCAGCGCCGCTTGCATGTAGGCACGGAAGTGTTCGCGCGCGATCGCTTCGCGTTCTGCATCCGTTTTTTCTGGGAAGCACAGACGCAGATTGATCAGCGTAATACGGCGGCGTGATTTCGCGAACGTCCAACCAAGCCACGCCAGCGGAGCGCTCACAGCGGCAATGATCCGCAGCGGCACGAGCGCGAGAAGTTTGCTGCCAATGAGCGTGATGAGACCAGCGGCGGTCATGCGGACTCCTTTGTCGGTTGCACCACGCCCGCGGGTACTTTGTAGCGGTTGTAACTCCATAAATATTGATCCGGTGCCAGAGCGATCGCCGCCTCGACGGCAGCGTTTAGCTCGCGCGCAGCGGTTTCCGCGTGCTCCGAGAACGGCGCTAATGGCGTGTAGACCAGTCGGTAGCCCACGGCATGCGGCAGGCGTACACAGGCGATCATCACGACCAGCGCGCGCGTCGTTTTCGACAACTTTTGCGCGAGTGTCATGGTGTACGCGGGTCGCCCGAAAAAGTCCGCCCACACTCCCTCTCCACCTCGGTTAGGGTCAGGCACTTGATCGGGTAACAAGCCAACGGTTTCACCACGGCGCAGCGCTTTGAGCATCGCGCGAATGCCAC
>DAINAJ010000032.1:17419-22239 GCA_036733505.1 Casimicrobium sp. | reverse complement strand
GCTCCGCACCGGATGCGTAGGGGCACGCGGCTTTGCATTGCCGTTACAGCTTTTTCGGCGTATCGACAGCCCCACAGTCGTTAGAACCCCAAAAAGCACATATGTCGACTTAAGAAAAAAGTGCTTACAACGACCACCTGCTGGTCGTTGGGTAACGAAAGCCATTGGTGCGAAGCGGAATAAACCCAGCGAGGTTCGTTTAGCCGATTTGTAAGCGGGAAGTCGCCCGCGCCTTCTTTGTGCCGAGCGACGCCAAGTCGCCGCGTATCCCTTGAGCGAATAGTCTTGCGGCGGGCCCTACGCATCGCGCAATAGCGCCCACCTTCGGCCCTGCCGTCCACGACGCCCGCGTCGCACTCATATTAATAAAACCTTAAGGTTCACCCGAAACACCTATACACTTTGGACTAGGAATTTTCGTAGTCACATTTATTAATGAGCTGGGGCAAGTCAACATGAAACGACGTTTCACACAATTATTTTTGAGCAGCGTATTGCTATGCGCGAGCATGCTTTTGAGCGGCACAGCCGTAGCGTCGCACATGCGCGCGGCCGTGATGAGCGCAAGCATCACTGCGACTGGTGCGGTGACCGGCACACTCCTGACCGGTTGGGCGAAGGGCGACGCGGAGAGCACCGAAAACATTAGGGTGTACGCCGTCAGCGACACAAACCGCACCACATCGTTGGCTAACACCAGCTTCACCAACACTGTGATCGACGCAACCGACCCGTCCTTCGACGTCGCATCAGCATCGTTCGCATTCAATTTCGGGCCAACCGGCTTGAATCTCGCCGCCGGCACCTACGTGCTGCGCCGCGACGACTGCTGCCGTATTAGCGGTATCGCCAACGGGGCTCCCTCAAATTTGTCGTCCGAGGCCACGGTCACGTTTGGATCCGTCAATCGCTCGCCAAGCTTCGCTTCGACGCCTTATGCACGCGTTGCTCGCAGCCAACCGTTCAGCTTCTTCATCAACGCCAGCGACCCCGACGGTGGCTCGGTGTCGTACGCGCTCGTGACCAACACCAATTTTCCTGACTACGGTGCTCCAGCCATTGCCGGTTTGACGCTCAATACGTCCACCGGGCAGTTGTCGATGTCGAGCACGAACACCGCCGCACTGACGGAAGGCGGCACTTACGCGGTGAAAGTTCGCGCCACCGACAGCTCAGGCGCTTTCGCGGATTGGGACGTACTGCTGATCGCTCTGACCACCAACAACGTCGCGCCAGTGATCGCCACTCCACCAGGCGGTGCTAGCCAGACCGTTATGGCAGGTCAATCCTTGGTTATCACCATTTCTTCGACCGACCCCGACGCCGCTCAAAACGTGACGCTTCAAGCGCAGGGTCTGCCTGCCAACGCGACGTTCACGCCGAACGCTCCGGGCAACCCGACCGGCGGCACGATTGTGTTCAACCCACAGCCTGGTCAAGCCGGTCAAACGTTTGGCTTCAACATCGTCGCCACCGACAACGATCAAGCCTTCCCGCTGAGCACCACGCTCAATATGCAAATCACGGTGACGGCGGCTAGACCCGTTGATATCCCCACCATGAATCAGTGGATGCTGATGTTGCTCGCGACGCTGCTGGCAGGCGCCGCTCGGTTCAGCGCACGCCGCAACCGCACGTAACGACCCAGCGAGGTAACTCACTATGAAAAACGGCACCTTTCGGTGCCGTTTTTTTTGGTCATTCACTCGCGCGCGCCATTCATTTTGCTCAGCGCGGCATGGCGGCGGTAAAGCACTAAACCAGTCGTATACAGCTTTTCGGCCAGAACGACCAGCAGGCGGTCATTTGGCCGTCAATTCGTCTGATATTGACTTCTTGAAAAAACAGGCTATAACCACCGCTGCGCGGTCGATTGACCAGAAAAGGTGAACTCCGCGTTCATTTCACGGCGCGACCGATGCGGGTTCGCATCCGCCACGTCGTGGTTCAGCGCAGTCGTCGGAACCGCGAGCGTTCGAAGCTGCGGAGCTCAGAGCCGAAACTGAAACATCGTCGCGCAGACGAAGCAAACGACCGCGCAAGCATCCGATGCGAATATTGCCCGTCTCGACTTGTCCGTGATCACACCAAACCACCTCAAATTTGACTCGGCACCGCCCGTGCGCCCCCACACGTAAGCCACGCAGATTAGTTGCCCCAGCCAACCAACCCAGCGCCCATGGCCCCAAGAATCGAACTCGTAAAGGTAGAAAGCCAAGCCCTGCGAGACCAGCACTACAAACACAAAAGCCACGCGAAGCACCGCAAAAGTTTCAGGGCCTGATTTCATGTTTCTCCGCCGTCATCCGGAGCATAAAGACACTTGGAACGCGTTAGATGCTGCATTCCATCAATGCTTCTCGCTCCGAGCAATCGCCAACAAGCGATTGAGCTCCGCCGTGTGATGAATCGTGTTGGACTTGTGCCAACGGCCAATCACGTACATGAAGCCGGCGACAAGCAAACCGAACAACGCAACCGAGGCGTAAATCGAAAGCTCCAAGCTCGTCATCAGCGTGTAAAAACCGCCGAGCGCGAGGATAGCGGCCTGTTCGTTGAAATTCTGCACGGCGATCGATCGACCTGCGCCCATGAGCATGTGGCCGCGATGCTGTAACAGTGCGTTCATCGGCACGACTAGATAGCCACCAATCGCACCGAGGAAAATCAAGAACGGGATGGCGATCCAAAGTTTGGTGATGAAAATCATGGCCGCCACCGCGATGCCCATGCCGATGCCCAGCGGAATCACGTTGGTCGCTCGGTCAAGCGTCGCGCGCATCGATGCGTACACCGCGCCCGCCGCGGTGCCGATGCCCACAACTCCGACGAGCGTTGTCGCCTCCGTCACGCTGTACGACATCGCCGCCGCAGCCCATGCAATCACGATCACTTTCAGGTTGCCCGCCGCGCCCCAAAAGAGCGTTGTCGTTGCGAGCGAAATTTGTCCGAGCTTGTCTTGCCAAAGGCGCGTGTTGCAATGCCAAAAGTCCGGCAACAAATGTGTGGCGGTAGGAATCGGCTGCATTGCTACGCCAGTGTGTGGAATGCGCAGATTAAAGATTGCTGCGACGATGTACACGGCGATCATGCACGCAATCGCAGCCTCCGGCGCGGTCGCGATATCAAAATCGACCATCGGAAAATCGAGGTCTAGCAACCAGTCGCCGACCTTCGGCCCCACCAAAATGCCGCCGAGCACGTTGCCCATGATGATCGAGAGAATCGTGAGGCCTTCAATCCAACCATTAGCCTTCACCAACTGCGACGGTGGGAGTAGTTCGGTCAAGATGCCGTATTTCGCGGGCGAGTATGCGGCCGCGCCGAGTCCCACGACCGAATAGGCGATCAGCGGATGTGATCCAAACAAGAGCATCAGGCAACCAACCACTTTGATCGAGTTCGACATGAACATCACGCGCCCTTTCGGGAAGCGATCTGCAAACGCGCCGACAAACGGGGCTAACACGACATAAAAAAACGCAAACAAAGGCACCAGCGCCGCGCCCTGCCAACTGGGTGCACCATCGTATCGAAGCAATTGGTACGCCGCCACAAAGAGCGCGTTATCGGCCAGCGAGCTGAAAAACTGCGCCGCCATGATTGTGTAGAACCCGCGCTGCATGCGCATCCTTCTCCTGTCTTATGGTCGCCAAGTTGCGCGACGAATGGATGGTGCGCGGCCCCTCTTCAAACACTCGCTTGGCCTGCATCAAAACAACCGACACACGCCGAACGCCAACCTCTTCGTGGAGAGTAGCATAGGCCTGTGATGATTCTGTAAGCGCACCCGCCCATGCCCCGCCCCCTCATTGCCCAGATAGATCGCGCCGCGTTGTCGCACAACCTTGACGTGGTTCAGCAGCTCACCCGCGGCGCGCGCACGTGGGCCGTGATTAAGGCCGACGCCTACGGGCATGGCATCCGCGCCGCGATGCAGGGGTTCGCCCACGCCGACGGCCTCGCGTTGATCGAAATCGAAAACGCGATTCGCCTGCGCGATCTGGGTTGGAAGAAACCGATTTTGTTGCTTGAGGGCTGCTATTCGTCACTCGATTGGCATGCAGCGGCCGAGCATCGTCTGAGCTGCGTGATCCACTGTGACGAGCAGTTAAGCGAGTTCGAGGCCACGCCGCTTTCGCGCAAGTTGGATGTGTACCTTAAATTGAATACCGGCATGAATCGGCTTGGTTTTCGCATCGATCGCGCCCGCGATGTGGCCACCAGACTCACCATGCACGCGGGCACGGGCGACATCACGCTGATGACACACTTCGCACGCGCAGATGAACGCGACGGCCACCTAGAGGCGCTCAAGCTTTTTAATGACAGCACCCAAGGCTTGCCCTTTGCGCGCTCTTTGGCCAATTCGGCGGCATGTTTTGATTTTGGCCGCGTCAGCTCCGACGCGACGGTGAGCAACGACAGCGTGCGCCCCGGCATCATGCTGTACGGTGCCACGCCGTTCACACACGCCACGAAAAGCGCAACCTCGCTCAAGCTCAAACCAGCGATGACGCTCTCCACTGAGGTTATCGGCGTGCAGTCACTGAAGTCAGGCGACGCTGTGGGCTATGGCGGCAGCTACGTCGCCACGAAGAATGAGCGAGTCGCGGTCATCGCTGCGGGCTACGCAGACGGCTACCCCCGCCATGCCGCTACCGGCACGCCAATCCTCGTGGGCGGACAGCGCACGCGGCTCGTGGGTCGGGTGTCGATGGACAAAATCACCGTGGACATCACCGATATCCCACTCGCGAGAGCAGGAACGCCTGTCGAGTTGTGGGGAACGCAGCTTCCCGTAGACGAAGTCGCCAACG
>DAINAJ010000032.1:16220-17319 GCA_036733505.1 Casimicrobium sp. | reverse complement strand
GGAACGCCTGTCGAGTTGTGGGGAACGCAGCTTCCCGTAGACGAAGTCGCCAACGCCGCCGGAACGATTGGCTATGAATTGCTGACCGCTGTGACCGCGCGCGTGCCGCGGCGGGTCGTTTGATCCATATCAGCCCAACCGTCATCTGATTTCTCAGAACTTACTGATTTGTCAACGCCCGCTACAATCGCTGCGTTTAAACGGCGCACTGTGGCTGGCGGTGTTTTGCTGTACGACTGACTATCCAGCTTAGTCACACACGTCACATTCGTCACCCCGGCGCGGCCGGAATTCACACTGAGGATCAAATACATGAACAAAATCTACGCACTGCTCGCCGCCTTCTTGGTTGCTGGCTCCGCATTCGCTGCGGTCAACATCAATACCGCGACCAAAGCTGAGCTCGAAGCGCTGCCAGACATCGGCCCAGCACGCGCGCAAGCCATCATCGACTACCGCACCAAAAATGGCGCGTTTAAGTCGGCTGACGACCTGAAAAAAGTCGACGGCGTTGGCGACAAGAACTTTGCCGAAATGAAAGACAAAGTTTCGACGTCGGGCCCAACCAAGATCGACTGGAAAAAAGAGGCGCCTAAAGCCGCCGACGCGAAAGCTGCTGCTCCTGCCGCCGCTGCTGGTGCTAAAGAGGCTCCAAAGGCTGACGCTGGCAAGGCCGCTGCTCCAGCCGCTGCCGCCGCTGCGCCTGCCGCGCCTAAAGCTGCTGAGGCTGCCAAGCCTGCCGCTGCCGCTAAAGCTGCCGACAAGCCAATGAGCAAGGAAGAAAAAGCTGCTGCTGACAAGGCCAAGAAAGAAGCCGACAAGAAAGCAAAAGCCGAAGAAAAAGCTAAGAAAGCCGCTGAGAAGAAAGCCAAAGCTGACGAAGCCAAAGCCAAGAAAGAAGCCGACGCAAAAGCTAAGAAAGAAGCCGACGCCAAGAAGAAAGCTGACGCTGCTAAAGCCAAAGAAGCGCCAGCCAAGGCCGCTCCAGCTAAAGCTGACGCACCAAAGGCTGATGCCAAAAAAGAAGAGCCAAAGAAGTAATTCTTTAGCCTCGACAAAAACCCCGCTTCGGCGGGGTTTTTTGTTTGTGCCGCATAAT
>DAINAJ010000032.1:13257-16120 GCA_036733505.1 Casimicrobium sp. | reverse complement strand
GAGATGGAGCAACAGGGCAAAGGCCGCGTGCTTGATCAGTTTGCCAACCCCGACAACCCGTTGGCGCACTACGTTGGAACTGGCCCAGAAATCTGGCGGCAAACAAGCGGCAGGGTGACACATTTTGTGAGCGCCATGGGCACCACGGGCACCATCACAGGTATCTCAAACTACCTCAAAGAACAGAACGAAAGCATCGTAGTCGTTGGAGCGCAGCCCACCGATGGATCGAGCATCGCAGGCATTCGCAAATGGCCCGAGGCGTATCGCCCCGCGATTTTCAAAAAAGCACGCGTCGATCAGGTCGAGGAAGTGTCACAGGCCGACGCCGAAGAGATGGCACGTCGCATGGCTGTTGAAGAAGGAATTTTTTGCGGGATCAGCGCGGCGGGCGCGCTTGCGATTACGTTGCGCCTCGCGAAGAACGTCGAGAACGCCACCTTCGTGTTCATCGTCTGTGACCGCGGTGATCGGTATTTGTCGACGGGCGTTTTTCCGGGGTAGACGCGTCGTAGCGCTGTCGGAGCGGTAAAAGCCGCGAAGACCGTGATTCGCCACGCCGACGCCAGCACGGCTTCCCCCGCTCCTACAATGTCAGCATGCTTCCCACCCTAGTCTTTGACATTGAATCGATTCCCGACGTTGCCGGGATTCGCCGTTTGCATGACTTACCCGCTGCGCTTTCCGATGATGAGGTCGCGAAATGGGCCTTCACGCAGCAACGTCTGAAGAATGGCACCGAGTTTTTGCCGCATCATTTGCAGCGCGTTTGCGCCATTTCTTGTGCGTTTCGCGAAGGCGCAGACAAGCTCGCGGTATGGACGTTGGGCGAACCAGATGACGATGAAGCGACCATCGTGCAGAAATTCTTCGAGCTGATTGAACGGCGCACACCGCAACTCGTGAGCTGGAACGGCGGCGGCTTTGATCTGCCGGTGCTGATGCAACGCGGCCTCATTCTCGGCGTGAACGCGTCGCGATTTTTGGAGACCGGCGCGAACGATCGCGCATTCAACTTCGATCACTACTTGAATCGCTACAAAGAGCGCCATCTGGACCTGATGGACTTTCTTGCGATGTACCAAGCACGCGCTAACGCGCCCCTCGACACGATGGCCAAGCTTGCCGGTTTTCCTGGCAAATTGGGCATGGACGGCAGTCAAGTATGGCCTGCGTTTCAACGGGGTGAGATCGCCGAGATTCGCGCGTACTGCGAGACCGACGTCGCCAACACCTACCTTCTTTTCCTGCGCTTCATGGCGATGCGCGGTGACCTTGTGCCTGCCGAATACGATGCCGAAATCAAGCTTTTGCGCGACAAACTTGGCGCGAGCGATGCGACACATTGGAAAGAATATTTGGCGGCGTGGACTTCAGCGTGACCTCTGCGGCGATTGATTGGCTCACTCCCGCTGACCGCATGCCGTGGCCGGTGGTTGCGCCATTTCGGATGCGGCCGAATTTGGAGAAATTGGACGCTGACGCGCCCGCGCTGCTACTGCGCGATGATCTTGCGGATGTTTACCAACGCGAGCGTGCCAAGGTGTTAGCAACGCATCCCGAACGCGCGATGGTGGGCCGCGCAGACGCATCGGTGCTTGAGTGCATTCAAAACCTCGCGTCGACGCGTCATGCTGTGGGAGCGGCGGACGCCGCGAAAGACGGTCATTCGCGGCGGCCGCCGTTCCCACAAACTCCTGCGCAAACGGCGAGCGCGCTGCAAGAAGACTTCGTCATCCTAAACCACGAAGCCGACACACTACGCACCGAATATCTCTCAGTTTGCTTTCCTTCACGTTGGGACCCACGTGAAAAGCTCGGACTCGACTTCGCGGCCATACATGCGCCCGTGGCCGAGAGCGAGCAGCTGCGCGCGGCGGGACCGAACCTGATGACGCTCGCGTTCATGAAACAGCCAATGCTGCGTCACGTGTGGCTCATCAGTCCGAGCGCGAGCCTCGATCAGCATCCCGACAAGAACGAAGCCTGGTGGACCGAGGCCCTCGCCGATCCGTCGCCGCTATTGCCGCGTCTGTATTTCCGCATCGAACGGCAAACGACGTGGCCTCTGCCGCAGTTTCAACGCGCCGTTTTTTTCATCCGCATCATGATGTGCCCGTTGCTTGATGCGCTGTCCGTCGGCGCAGGCCGCGCCGCAGAACTTGCCGCGACGCTTCGCTCGATGACGCCAACTATCGTCGCGTATCGCGGCATGACGGATGCGTTGCCGCGGCTGCTTGCGGAACTAGACTCGACTTCATGATGAGCGATTTCTCCCCACACCGCGCCCGAAAGCGCTTCGGCCAAAACTTCTTGGTCGATCAAAACATCATCAACGGCATCATCGACGCGATCGATCCAATTGCCGGGCAACACATCGTCGAGATTGGGCCGGGTCAAGCCGCGCTCACGCGAAAGTTAATCCACGCGGTGGGCAGCATTGACGCCATCGAAATTGATCGCGACCTAGTCGCGCGCCTCACGCACGAATTCCCGGTTGAAAAACTGCGCGTGCATCAAGCCGACGCGATGGAATTCGACTTTTCGACGCTGCCGTCACCGCTGCGGGTCGTCGGCAATTTGCCGTACAACATTTCGACGCCGATCTTGTTTCGCCTGTGCGAATACGAAGAGCGGATCAGCGACATGACCTTCATGCTGCAAAAAGAAGTCGTCGACCGGATGGCCGCAGCCGCCGGCGACGACGCGCGCGGACGGCTCTCGGTGATGCTGCAATATCGGTTCAAAGTCGAGAAGCGTTTCGACGTGCCGCCCACAGCGTTTAAGCCGGTGCCAGCGGTCGACTCGTCCATCGTGCGGCTCACACCACTTGGAAGTGCGCGGCTGCGCCCGAAGGACGAAA
>DAINAJ010000032.1:0-13157 GCA_036733505.1 Casimicrobium sp. | reverse complement strand
TCCATCGTGCGGCTCACACCACTTGGAAGTGCGCGGCTGCGCCCGAAGGACGAAATTCTCTTCGCACGCATCGTGAACGAAGCGTTTAGTCAGCGCCGAAAAATGCTGCGAAAGAGCTTAGCGAAGTGGGTGACGGCGGACGGATGGAAAACGATTGGTGTCGCGCCGACGGCACGCGCGGAAGAGCTAACGTGCGAGGCGTTTGTGGCGATTAGCGACTGGGCGGGAGTCCATCGAAACGCGCTGTAGCAACAGCGTGCTCGTGACCGATTAGGCATTCATGGCGTCAACCGGCGCCGCAGCAACGACCGCCAGTGCGTGGCCTGCCGCTAGCATCCCCATACTCGCCGTCATATGCATCGCCGACCCGTATCCGGCGCAGGCCAGTCCCGCACCGCCGCCAACCGGCGCTTGCGCTGGAGGCTCTGGACTGAAGACAGCGGCAACGTGAAACTTCTTTTTTCCGCGAGGAAAGCCGTGGTTTTGGCGAAGGTCTACGCGCAACTTGGCAAGCAGCGCGTCTTGCTCGGTAAAAGTGAGGTCGTCCACCATTAGCCTGGACGCATCGGATTTACCGCCGGCGCTCCCGCAGGTGATGAGTGGAATTTTCTGACTGAGGCAATGCAGCACCATCGCGACTTTGGCGCGCATTTTGTCGGCAGCGTCGATAACAAAAGCGGTGTCGCTCGGTATGAGCGCGCCGACGTTGTCTGGCGTCAAGAAATCATCGACTACATCCACTTGCACGCTAGGCGCAAAACTCTGAATGCGGGCGCGCATGGCGTCAACTTTGTTCGCTCCGAGCGTGGCGACAGTTGCGTGCGCTTGGCGATTGAGGTTGGATTCGACGACGACGTCCATGTCGATCATGGTGATCCGACCGAGCCCCGATCGAGCGAGCGCTTCAGCCGCCCATGATCCTACGCCGCCAATGCCCACAACGATTCCGTGCGCCGCGCGAATACGCTCGAACCCGTCACGACCATACAACCGAATCACACCACCGAAGGCTCGTTCTAGGTCGATGCTGTCGGCGGGGTGGGGGAGAATTTCCATATTACGCACGGCAAAATAACATCGCTAGGTGGCGACAATTTGCCTGAACGATTGACGCGCGGCGGCAGCGCCGCCTTAGCTCTGCTGAGCGCTATTTTGTCGCGTACGGATACGCTTGCTGCGGCACGCGTGCTGCGTCCTGCTCAGCGCGTTCGGTGACATCAAGCGGCTTTTTATCCCACCAAATCGCGCGGCCTTTGCGCTGATCTTCTTCAAGGTGCGGGCGCGCGGCTTTGAGATCGCGAATAAATTGGGTGATTTCGGATTCGTACATAGTAGGCTAAGAAATTGTCGCTTTGTCGAATTTTAGGCGCTTTGAGGCGGCGTGACCAATAGCACTACTTTCCCTCGGGCGTACCTTGCAGCTTGTCCGCGCGTCGCGTGCCGGCGTACAACTCGAACTCAAACAATCGGCAGTCGAGTGCGCCGTTAAACAGCGGCGTCTTTTTCGATGGTTTGAATCCGATGCCGCTGGGCAGCGCGCGATCAGCTGTGATGAAGCAAGCTTTCCAACCAGCCATGGTTTTCTTGAGCCAGGTGCCAACGTGTGGGTACCAAGCCTTAAGATCGGCTAGCTCGTTCAGTCGCTCGCCATACGGGGGATTGGTGAGCAGTAGTCCGCTCGCCGCAGGCGCGACACAGCGCTCCATCGGCAGGTTGGTGAGCGTCACGGCATCAGCTGTGGCGTCTCCGCCAATGTTCTGCAAATGTCGCCGCGTCGTTTCAACGGCCTCGAGGCTGACGTCGTTACCAAACAGCAAACCGGGTGCGAGTGGCTTGGCCTCTGCGGCCGCTTCGGTTCTCATGGCGTCAAAAGCCACCGCATCATGCGCGCGCAATTTCTCAAATGCAAACGGCCGCTGTCCGCCCGGCGCGAGATTCATGGCAATCATCGCCGCCTCGGTGAGCAGGGTGCCGCTGCCACACATCGGGTCGAACAATGGCATTTGACCGTGCCAGCCTTTGAGCGCGAGCATGCCAGCAGCGAGATTTTCGCGTATCGGTGCAGACAGCCCTTCGCGACGATAGCCGCGCTTGAACAAAGCTTCGCCTGCGAGATCGAGATACACCGTAGCTTTGTATGCACTCAAAAAAACATGAATGCGCATGTCGGGCATGCTCGTGTCGACCGATGGGCGCGAAGCCATCGCCGCGCGAAAACTATCGACAATCGCATCTTTTACGCGCAGCGTGACGAACTCAAGACTCGTCACCGGCGACCGAATCGCGTCGACCTGAACACGGATGGTTCGATCTGCTGAAAACAAGTGAGGCCAGTCAATCTCACGCGCGAGTTTGTAAATTTCTTCTTCGTGTCGATACTCAGATTCCGCTTGCTGCCACAACACGCGACTGGCGAGGCGGCTCCAGAGACACACGCGATACCCCAGGAGAAAAGGCCCCTGGAACGCAACACCGCCGTCGGTCGGGCCAATGTGCAGCGCGCCGAGTCGCTCTAACTCGTAGCAAAGCGGCTCTTCCAGACCGCGCGGACAGGGCGCAAAAAACTTCTGCGGACGCTCAGGAATCGGTTTGGCTTTGATTTTGAGCGTGGCGGAGGCCGTGTTCACAGTCTGTCTACTTTCTCAGGCGACAGCCGTCGCCAATTGCGTCACGCCAGACATGCACCGAGGCCACATCGGGGAACTTGAGTTCAACGCCGCGCCAGATAAAGGCGCACAGGTTTTCAAGCGTCGGAACACCGAGGCCCGGCACTTCGTCAAGGTAATGGTGATCGAGTTGATCTCGCAGGCCATTTAGATGAGCGCGCAGGTGCCCCAAATCACTAACCATTCCCGTCGTGGGATCGGGTCTGCCCGCAAGCGAAACTTCGCAGTGGTAGGTATGACCGTGGATGCGGCGCGAGCCTTCGGCTTCAATCTCGCGGCGAAGCGTGTGCGCCGCGTCGAAGAAGAAACGCTGGGTAATTTCGTAGTGCATGGCCTAATTATCGAATGCCGATGACTTTGTGCGATTGCACAGAAAGCCGCCACTGCGGATTTTGTAGGCACCAGTCGATGGCGTACTGCGTGTTTTCCGCGCGCCGCGGTCCATCTATCGGCTGCACAAAACGATGCTCAAAATCGAGCGAGGAGAGATGCTCCATGTCGAGCGGCTGTGGCACGACGACCTTCAGTTCTTGTCCGCGCAGTTGCAGCAACGGGGCGCCCGCTTTTGGGCTCACGCAGATCCAGTCGATACCATCGGGCGCTGCGATGCTGCCATTGGTTTCCACGGCAATCTCGAAGCCCTTGGCGTGCAAGGCTGCGATTAACGGCAGGTCGAGTTGCAGCAACGGCTCGCCTCCAGTGCAAACGACCAGCGGTTTGCCGTGGCGCCCAAGCGGCCATTCGCTCGCGACGACGTCCGCCAAAGCCTCTGCAGTGCTGAACTTACCGCCGCGCGTTCCATCGGTGCCGACGAAGTCGGTGTCGCAAAACCTGCAGACCGCGCTTTCGCGGTCGCGCTCGAGTCCACTCCACAAATTGCAGCCCGCAAATCGGCAGAAGACGGCGGGTCGGCCGGCGTTCGCGCCTTCGCCTTGCAGCGTATAGAAAATTTCCTTAACCGAATATGTCATCGCGCAGCCCAGTTCTCGAAGCCCGCTTTGCGCAGCGCGCACGCGGGACATTCGCCGCAGCCGTAGCCCCATGCGTGTTGCGTGTCACGCACGCCGTGGTAACACGTGTGCGTGTGTTCGACGATGAGTTGCGTGAGTCGGCTGCCGCCCAGCGATTCGGCAAGCGCCCATGTATCGGCTTTGTCGATCCACATCAACGGCGTTTCAACGCGAAGCTTTTGGTCGAGTCCCAACGAGAGCGCCACCTGCATCGCCTTCATCGTGTTATCGCGGCAATCGGGGTAGCCCGAAAAATCGGTTTCACACATTCCACCGACGAGCACGTCCAATCCACGGCGATAAGCGATCGTGGCGGCGAAAGTGAGAAACAAGAGATTTCGGCCAGGAACAAACGTGTTTGGTAGACCATTTTTTTCGTATGCGATAGCAACGTCGCGCGTTAGCGATGTATCGCTGATTTGCCCTAAGACCGCAAGATCAATCACGTGGTCATCGCCGAGCCGCAAAGCCCATTGTGGAAACCCAACGCGCAACTCACGCAGTGTTTCGAGCCGCACATCCATTTCAACGCGATGCCGCTGGCCGTAATCAAACCCGACTGTTTCGACGTGTGCGAAACGTTCCAAAGCCCAAGCAAGGCACGTTGTTGAATCTTGCCCGCCGGAGAAAAGAACCAGCGCGCGCTGCGCATTTTCAGCCGAACCACTCATATCAAAACGGCTTGACCACAACCAGAATCACGATCGCAAAGAGCGCAAAAACAGGCAACTCGTTGAGGATGCGAAAGGTGCGCTCAGTCAGCGTATTTCGACCCGCAGCGAACGCACGCATTTGCACGAAACACCACGCGTGAAAAGCCATCAAAAAGAGGACGGCAACGAGTTTCCACATGAGCCATTTGCCAGAAATTCCGTAGCCAAACCAGAGCCACAATCCGAACACGATACTGAAAATCGCGCCCGGCGTCATGATGCCCCAGAACAGTTTGCGCTCCATGATTTTGAAGCGCGCGTCGCCGCGCGCGTCACCCTCGGCGAGCGCTTGCGTGTGATACACAAAGAGTCTCGGCAGATAAAAAATAGCCGCCATCCATGTGATGACAAAAATAATGTGCAGCGACTTAACCCACAACATATCAAACCGCCTCGAAGTGAACTACTCGCTTAATAGCAGCTTTTAGCTCCATCAAGCGACCATGAAAAAAGTGCCCTGTGCCGGGAAAGACCGTAACCGGCAAGCCCTGCGGTCGCGCCCACGCGAAGACGTCGGCCAGTGGCACCACATCGTCTTCGTCGCCATGAATCACGATAGTGTCCTTCGCTACCTCTGGGATGGCGAAGCGACTCACGGCGGGCGCGATCAGGACCAGCATTTTTGGCTGCGACCGAGGCAGTAATTGTGTTTGTACGAAACAACCGAACGAGAAGCCGGCAGCAACTAGCGCAATAGAGTCGCCCACCTGAGCACGCGCCCAAACCAGCGCGGCAGCCGCATCTTCGGTTTCCCCGATGCCGTTATCGAACACGCCTTCACTCGCGCCCACGCCACGAAAATTAAATCGCATCGTGGCAAAACCTAATTCGGCGAATGCCTTGTGAAGCGTCTGCACGACTTTATTGTCCATGGTGCCGCCAAACTGCGGATGCGGGTGACAAATGAGCGCCAAGCCTTTGGGCGTGTAGTTGCTTGGCAGGTGAAAGGCTATTTCCAACGCGCCTGCTGGGCCGTTGATTATTTTTGGAGATGTTGCGGACATGCCTCGATTTTAGGCGTTACCCACAACCGTATTGTCAAACGCCGCCTCACCGCCGCTCGGTGCCACGAATCGCCACAGCAGCAGAGCTGTCGCAACGAACGGCCAAAACATCACAATCGTACGCGTCATGCCGTTCAAATGCAGCAGATGGCCATAGTTCCAACTGAAGATCGACAATGGCGCCTTGGTTGCCACCAAATCCGGCAAGAGCAACATGACGAGCACGCTAGATAGCAGGGCAATGCCTGCAAGCACCGACTTTGCGCGACGTGGCAACCAAAACAAAATCATCAGCGCAAACGCCCCGCAGGCCAGCCCCAGCGTGTGCCCCGGCCGCAGCCATTCGTCCCACGCCAAGGGCTTCAATACTGCTTGTGCTGCCCCAATTTTCATCACCGTGGCAAGCAGCAAGACAAGCACCAAGGCCATCCCACCCATCCACCGCTTGCGCATCGTGAGGTCGGTAAATAAGCCGATGCCGATGAGTGCTGAGGCCGTTTGGGCCAGCTCGACAAGCACTACCGCGGGTTCATAAGCCGCTTGACTTCCCGGATGAAAGGCGGCACCAAAGAGCGGGATCGCCGGATTCACTTGGGCTAACAGCCAGACGGCGAGCAACACCAACTGCAAATCGCCCGATGGCCCAGGCACAATGGCCGCAACACGCAATCGGCCAACGAGCGCGACCAGCCGCTTAGACGCGACCGCAACCAATCCAAGGAACGCTCCAACTAGCGTTCCCGCGAGATTAGCTAGCGTGTCGTAAACGCTGGCATGGCGAGTGGGTAACCACATTTGGGCGGTTTCAACTGCTAATGAAAGCGCCAATGCAAACGACAGAGTGACGACGAGGTAGTGTCGACGTGCCCAGTGTGATGGCAAGGCGATGACCAACGCCAGTCCGAGCGGAACATAAGCGACCACGTTAAATGCCGTATCTGCCGCAGTCCACCGCAACGCGAACTGCCACAGAAAAAAGCGGGTGTTAGCCGGTGGAGTGCTCCAACCAGTGAAGGGCTGCAAGCTCGCGTAAACGATCACGCCAACACAGACGCCAACGATCCACAACGCAACCAATGAACGCGACGTTGTTGGAACAGATTTCATTACGTTCGCGCCAACCTCAAAGGTAGGCGTGGTCCACCTTGAAGCCGACTACGTTAGCTTGACTCGCGTCTAGATAGAGTTTGATTTCAATCTCCGCACCGCCAGCTAGTCCTTGCGTCAAATTGGCATTAGCGGGAGCAAATTCTTTTGGCGAAAAGATGCGGCGCGCGACCAACTCACCACCCAGACCGTCCAGCGTCAAGACCAAATGCGGGTAAGCGACCGTACTATCGCCAGTGTTGCGAAGCGTCGCCGTAAAAATCAACAACCCTCTGTGTGCGGGATCCGCCGCCAAATCTGCACCGACGAACCCCAACGATTCCGTACGCTTGGGCGGCTGAACGCGACAACCGATGCGCTCGCAAGCCGTCGCAAGCGTGGGTGCGAGCGACGGGACGCGATTGGCAATTTCATCGCGAAAAAAATATGTCGCCTGTGCAAATAGCCCCACAAGCGCGATCAACGAGAGCGACGCGTAAGCCCAGCGCATCAGAGGCGACGCTTTTCGCTCCGGTTCGCGCCAATGGTAGCGATTGAGTGCATCGGCCTCGTCGTGACGCGCTGGACTGGCGGCGATGGTCGCTGCTGTCGAGTCGACGTTACGAACGTACGGCTCCGTGTCGTCAATGTTCGCCCCGAATCCTATCGGTTTGATCTCGATGTGCTCGACTGCGAAATCGCTTCCACCGTCAACATCCATCGAGCTAGAGTGTGCCGTGGATGCGGTAGCGACACCGGGCGCTGGCGCATGAGGCACAACGGTTGATGCCAAAGCGGACGGTTTTGGTGTCGATTTAGCTACAGGATCCGCGCTCTCCTGCATTGCAGGCATGCCCTGAATAATCGTACGCGGCGGCTCGCTTTCTAGTTCGTCGTCGGGAGAGTTGACGCGCGGCAGCGTTCCTTCAATGAGGTGCTCAACAGCGTCAAAAATTCCTCTGCACGCGCCGCATCGCACAAGTCCAGAGTGCAGCTTCACCTGTTCCTCGCGCACGCGAAATTTCGCGCTGCAATGGGGGCACTGCGTAACGGCTGAAGCCTGAGAAGAAGCGATCATGGCTCAATCGTAGCGCACACGCCTTGGTATCAAGGAGTGTGGGTCGACGCTGCGCTCAGGTGCGCGTGCCCGTCATACGCACCCAGCCTTCGCGCTCAGCGGTTACCGACATAGCGATCCACGGCGCGTAGGCTTCTTGAATGCGCTCGATTTGTGGTGCGAGAATGCCTGCTAGGGCCAGTTGCCCGCCTGATTTCACATGCTGGCAAATGGCCGGCGCGAGCACTGTTAGGGGCCCCGCCAAGATATTGGCAACGACCACGTCAAATCGCTGCTCCAGCGCGTCGTCAGACACTACGTAGCGCGCGGCGAGACCGTTGGCGGCGGTATTCTGGCGCGCGGTTTCCACGGCCTGCGGATCAATATCCACTCCGAAAACGTTGGCCGCCCCCAACGCAGACGCCGCCATCGCCAAAATGCCCGAGCCACAACCGTAGTCGAGAACCGTCTTGTCGGCGAGCGGCATATCGCATAGCCACTGCAAACATAGGCGTGTGGTCGGATGCGTCCCCGTGCCAAACGCGAGACCGGGATCAACGCGTAAGTTGATTGCCGCCGCATTCGGTGGCTCGCACCACGTTGGCACAATCCAGAGTTTCGGCGTGATCTCAATCGGCTCAAACTGCGCCTGCGTCGCGCGAACCCAATCGGTCTCAGGCACAACGCGAAATTCGTAGGCCCCCAATGCGTCACCCGCTTCGGCGCGTAACGAGTTCCACAGCGCCTCGATTTCGTCCGTCGGGACGTCACTGTCGAACAATGCGGCGATGCGGCTGTCCGCCCAGCGCTGCGTCAGCGCCATCCCGGGTTCCCCGAAAATCGGCTGCTCGGCGTCACTCTCGGCGTTTAGATCAGCAACGTCGACAGCGAGCGCGCCGGATTCCATCAGTGCGTCAGCAATCGCGTCGGCTGCGGCACCTTTCACGGGTCCAGAAATTTCCAACCAGGTAAGACCGCTCACTGTCCGCTGCTCACTGAAATCACTTGCGACGCTCGGCAAGCTTCGCCATGCGCTGCTCAAGATAGTGAATCGAGAATGCGCCCTTCATAAATTCGGCGTCATCCATCAGTTCGCGATGCAGCGGAATATTCGTCTTGATGCCTTCGACAATCATTTCGGAGAGCGCGATGCGCATACGCGCGATAGCCTGCTCACGGGTAGCGCCGTAAGAGAGCAATTTGCCCACCATCGAGTCGTAATTGGGCGGCACGAAATAGCCGTTGTAAGCGTGCGAATCCACGCGAATGCCTGGCCCACCCGGGGCGTGCCAACTGGTGATGCGGCCGGGCGATGGCACAAACGAGTTTGGGTCTTCGGCGTTGATACGACATTCGATCGCATGGCCGCGCTTGATGATGTCTTTCTGCCGAAACGCCATCTTCATGTTCGCGGCAATTTTGATCTGTTCCTGGACGATGTCGACGCCTGTGATGAGTTCAGTCACCGGGTGCTCAACCTGTACGCGCGTGTTCATTTCGATGAAATAAAACTCGCCGTTTTCGTAGAGAAACTCAAACGTACCCGCGCCGCGATAGCCAATTTTTCTACAGGCTTCGGCGCAACGCTCGCCAATCTTCGCGATCAGCTTCTCGGGGATACCGGGCGCTGGCGCTTCTTCAATGATTTTCTGGTGGCGACGCTGCATCGAGCAATCGCGCTCGCCCAAATACACGGCATTTTTATGCTGATCGGCGAGGATTTGAATTTCGATATGGCGCGGGTTTTCAAGGAACTTTTCCATGTAAACCGTGCCGTTGCCGAACGCGGCAAGGGCTTCGCCCTTGGTCAACGTCACAGCGTTGATCAGTGCCCCTTCGGTGTGCACCACGCGCATGCCGCGCCCGCCGCCGCCGCCAGAGGCTTTGATGATGACCGGATAGCCGATGGTGCGGGCAATCTTGATGATCTCGCGCGGATCGTCGGGTAGCGCACCTTCCACGCCGGGCACGACGGGAACGCCTGCCTTCTTCATTGCCGATTTGGCAGAGACTTTGTCGCCCATCAAGCGAATCGTCTCCGCACGTGGCCCAATAAATACGAACCCTGATTTCTCTACTTTTTCAGAAAAATCGGCGTTTTCCGAGAGGAAACCATAGCCGGGATGAATTGCCTGCGCATCGGTCACTTCGGCAGCGGCGATGATCGCGGGCACATTCAAGTAGCTCTGCGCGGACGGCGCTGGGCCAATACACACGGATTGGTCAGCGAGCTTGACGTACTTAGCGTCGGCGTCTGCTTCTGAGTGCACGACCACAGTTTTGATGCCCATTTCGCGGCACGCCCGCTGAATGCGCAACGCGATCTCGCCGCGATTGGCGATCAGAATTTTTTCGAACATCACGGGTTCCGGCGTTTTGGCCGAACTGAGGGAGAGAGCCATCGCTGCTTTTTTACTTATTCAATGATGAACATAGGTTGGCCGTATTCCACGGCTTCACCGGCCTCAACGAGCACTGCTTTCACAACGCCCGCCTTGTCCGATTCGATCTCGTTCATGAGCTTCATCGCCTCGATGATGCACAGGGTGTCGCCCACCGCGACGGTGCTGCCTACTTCTGCAAACGGTTTGGCGCCGGGCGCTGATGAGCGGTAGAACGTGCCGACCATCGGCGACTTCACCGTGTGGCCGACGGGTTCCGCAGGAGCCGCGGCGGCGGCAACGGGCGCTGCAGCTACGGGCGCGGCGGCCTGCGCGGGAGCAGCCGATGGTTGAGGCATTTGCGCCATCATCGGCGCAGCGTACTGCATCATCGGTTGTGCGGCGTTGGCCACCGTGCGAGTAATGCGCACGCGCTCCTCGCCTTCGGTGACCTCAAGTTCGGCGATGCCAGACTCCTGCACCAGTTCAATCAAAGTCTTAAGTTTGCGCAAATCCATGCGGTGGTTCTCCTCTTTAGGAAGACAAAGGGGTTCGGCGAAATCCGAGCGCGCAACGCGCCCCAGGGTTATTTCGCGGAATATTCGGTAGTCAGGAAATCGAGCGCAAGGTCATAGCCTCGCACTCCGAGGCCGACGATGACGCCGCGCGCAATAGCGCTCAGGTAAGAATGGTGCCGGAATTCTTCGCGTGCGTGCACGTTGGTGATGTGTACTTCCAGAAACGGCAACGATGCGCCAGCGAAGGCGTCGCGCAGGGCGACGCTGGTGTGTGTGAAAGCGCCAGCGTTGATGATGCAGGCCAGCGTGCCGTCAGTGCGGCTTGCGTGAATTCGATCAAGCAGCACGCCTTCGTGGTTACTTTGCAGGCAGTCCAGCGCGAAGCCGGCTGCGGCAGCGCGTTTAGTCAGATGCGCCCCAAGCTGCGCAAGGGTCGTTGACCCGTATTTTTCAGGCTCGCGGGTGCCGAGCAGGTTCAGGTTCGGGCCGTGCAGAAGCAGTAAACGCGGTTTCGATCCTGATTTTGCGGTGGCAACTTTGCTTGCCGCTACTTCTTTAGCGATTTTCGCCATCAATTGTGACCTGCTTCAAACTGTGAAATCGAAGCAAGTTAAGTTGAGATAGGCGATAGTTTGCCTGAAATTTCGATTTGTTGCCAGATAGCGACAACAAAAATCTAAGAACAATCCGAAGATTCCCCTATGCCGCGGGCTCACCATTTCGCTGGCTCGAAGTTACAGCTTTACGGCTGTATCGACTGCTGCGCGGCGCTTACAGCCGCTTTAACAACGATATCGACTTGAAGGAAAAATTCGCCGCGATTGCCGCCTAGCTGTCGATAGCGCAGAAAAGTTGTTGGCGCAGATCAGGCGTCGACAAATGGAAGTGTGGCGCAGCGACGCGTCCGCGCGTTAAGCGAAAATAGCCTCGATTTCACTGTATTTAAGCCGACCTACGCGACGAAGCATCACTTCGTTCTTCGGCGAGATGACCAACGTGAATGGCAAAACGGACTGCGGATTGCCCATCGTTTTCACCGCGTCCAACCACGCCGGGTCGGCCAACAGCACTGGGTAATTCACGCCCAATTCTTTTGCAAATCGCGCCACCGGTTCGCGACGATCCACGGCGATGCCGACAAATTGCAGCCCTTTCGCCGCAAAAGCGGTTTGCGCTTTCACGAAATCGGGCATTTCCTCGCGGCACGGCCCGCACCACGTCGCCCAAAAATTGATCACCAGCGTTTTGCCTTGCCACGTCGACAGCGGCGTCGTTTTGCCGTCGAGCGCCTCGAAGCTCGCCGCGAGCAGCTTGCCCTCTTCGCCCTTTAGCGCGCCACGCGTCAGCCACCAATTGCCACCCAACGCGCCCGCCACGCAAGCGCCAACGCCCGCCACGGCGAGCATCAAAGTTTGTCGCCGGTTCATTGGCTCACCTGTTTCTTAAAAAGCGACTTTAAGCCCGGCGCTTGAGCGTCCGTCGGCTTGACGTGCGTCGCGCCGGAGGCAACCGTGATCAGCCGTTTGGTCGGCGGATAACAAATGCCCGCAACTTCCGAGCAGCCCTGAAACACCACTTCAAGCTGAGTCTGCGTCTTTGAACTCGCCGCGTCGCCCTTCGCCGCCAGCTTTGGCTTCGACTGTGCGCTAACGGCCTGTGTATAAACCTTCACCAAGCCGAAGTTGGGGTCCTGCTTGGGTTTTCCGCCAGCGCGCAACAGCCGCTGCAGCTCAACCGCCGGCAAGCCGTCCTGCTTCACCTCGAAACGATCCGCATACAAATAATGTCCCGGTTGCACGTCAATCCGAACCGAGACCATTTGATCGACAAAACTCGCCGTCAGCGGAAAGGCCGTGTCCACAGGCAATGGCTCCGGCGTTGCCGCAAACGCCATCGGCGCACCGACAACGCCCAGCACGGCCCAGCGCAAAACACGCAACGCGCGAGCGACGGCGGCGGATGCAACGCCGATACGCGGTTCGGCGGCACTAATCTGGCTGCGGCCTGTCATACTACGCACCGTGCTCGACGTTAACCGCAAATCGCTGGTCGAGGCACCGTCGGATGGATCGTCAGGGTGCAAGTTCAGGCGCAAGTTTTTGTAAGGAGTCATGTATGCCGCTCGTTTTCCTAGGGATTTTAATTGCGTTGCCTGTGCTCGACATCTACGCCACGCTTCGATTCGCCGAAGCGTTAAACGTTCCCGGCTGGCTCCTATTCGCGCCGGGCATCATGCTGGGTTTCGTACTCATGAAACGCGAAACGCGCACGCTTAAGAGCCGTTTCGTCGGCGCGATGCAGAGTATGGCACTTCACGGCATGGTCTTCGACAGCGGCCGCCGCATGCTCGCCGCAGTCTTGCTGCTCACGCCGGGTTTCCTGAGCGACGTGTTCGCCGTGTTCCTGCTCCTAATCCCAAACCGCGCCATGCCGCAGCCCGCTGCGGCCACCGCCGCGCCCGCTGGGCCAAAAACGGTTGAAGGTGAATTTCGGCGGGTGGAGTAGCAGGCTATTTTTTCCGGCGGACGCCAAGCGCGTCCAAATCGCGCCGCTGATAGGCGTCCACAACGCGATTGATTTCGCGGTCAATTACAGCTGGATCGAGGCCGTCGCGCTCGAACACGTGTCGCAGCAATGCTGCCAAATCGGGTTGGTCGCAGCCGCCGAAATTAATGCACGCCGAGCGAAACCGGCTACTGTCCGGGCCGCAGTCGCTTACACC
>DAINAJ010000031.1:0-22422 GCA_036733505.1 Casimicrobium sp. | reverse complement strand
CTTCGCACGCGTCTATATCCGTCTCAATTTTCGGCATACCTTTGGTCACGCCTTCTTCCTGCGTCAGCCCATTGAGTTCACCCAATTGCTTGACCTCGGTCTGCGTATTCCACGCTATACCCTTGCCACCATTCCCCACCTTGTTCATGAGCGGCCCAAGTGCCGTAAAGCGCTTGTAGACGTTCGGGTAATCGCGTTCAACCACCGTAATTTGCGGTGCGGTTTTTCCCGGGATGAGTTCGCACTCACCACGTTTCCAATCGGTCACCTCGAATGGCTGCCCCAACTCGCCGGGGCTGTCGTGCATCAGTGGAGTGAGCACCACTTCTTTTTCGACGCCAAGGTGACCTACGCACACTTCACTAAATTTTTTGGCGAAGCCTTTGTAAATGTCCCAATCGCTGCGGCTCTGCCATGCCGGATCAACCGCCGTCGATAGCGGGTGGATGAACGGATGCATGTCACTCGTGTTGAGATCGTTCTTCTCGTACCACGTGGCCGTGGGCAACACAATGTCGGAATACAAACACGTCGTACTCATGCGGAAATCGAGCGTTACGAGCAAATCTAATTTGCCTTCCGGCGCTTTATCGTGCCACTTTACTTCCGTGGGCTTCGCCTCTTCCTTGCCAAGATCTTTGCCCTGCACACCGTTGCTCGTACCGAGCAAATGCTTGAGGAAATACTCGTGGCCTTTGCCCGATGAACCCAGCAAGTTGGAGCGCCAGATGAACATATTGCGCGGCCAATTATTCGGATGGTCGGGGTCAGTGCAGCTCATGGCCACCGAACCATCCTTCAGCCCCTTCACCACGTAATCCTTTGGCTCCATGTTGGCCGCTTGTGCGTCCTTGACCAGTTGCATTGGATTAGTTTGCATTTGTGGCGCTGATGGCAACCATCCCATGCGCTCTGCGCGCACGTTGTAGTCAATCATGCTGCCGCCGTAGCGCGATTTGTCGGCCAATGGCGAGATCACTTCATCCATGCCAAGTTTTTCGTAGCGCCACTGATCGGTGTGTGCGTAGAAAAAGCTCGTGCTGTTTTGCTGGCGCGGCGGCCGAATCCAGTCAAGTGCGAACGCAAGTGCCGTCCATCCGGTTTGTGGTCGCAATTTTTCTTGACCGACGTAATGCGCCCAACCACCGCCCGATTGTCCGATGCAACCACACATCATCAGCATGTTGATCACACCGCGATAGTTCATATCGCTGTGATACCAATGGTTCATGGCGGCACCGATGATGACCATCGACTTGCCCCGCGTCTTATCAGCGTTCTCGGCGAACTGCCGCGCAACTATGAGCACTTGTTCACGCGGAACGCCTGTGATCTTTTCTTGCCAAGCGGGCGTGTAGGGTTGGTCGTCGTCGTAGCTTTTCGCCGCAGATTCGCCAGGCAATCCTCGCGCGACGCCGTAATTTGCCACCTGTAAGTCAAACACGGTTGCGACCAGCGCCTCGCGTTTGTCCCCCGCTTTGCCGAGTTGAATACGGCGTACTGGAACTGTGCGAATGGTGACATCTGCTCCAGCATTGTTCGGAAAGTGTTCGTGCTCAATACCACCAAAGTACGGGAAGCCAACCTTGCTTGTTTCAGGGTTTGCTGTATCGCTTTCCAGCACCGAAAGTTGCAGCTTCACATCGTTGCCGTGGCGCGCTTCTTTCGACTCAAGGTTCCACTGGCCTTTGTCTGCACGACCATCCGGCCCCCAGCGAAAGCCGATGGCACCGTTTGGAAGCACCACTTTCCCGTCGGAATCGAAAGCGACAGTTTTCCATTCTGGATTGTTCGCTTGGCCGAGCTTGCCATTGAAGTCCGACGCACGCACATAACGATCCGGCACCATGACGGTTTCACCCGACGGCAATACATGTTCCTTGAGCATGACTAACATCGGCAAGTCGGTGTAGCGCCGCGCGTAGTCGTCGAAGTACGCGGAACGATTGTCGATATAGAACTCTTTGAGGATGACGTGTCCCATCGCCATCGCGATGGCGGCGTCTGTGCCTTGTTTCGGGTGCATCCATAAGTCGGCGAGCTTCGCGACTTCCGAGTAGTCCGGCGTCACCGCAACGGTCTTCGCGCCTTTGTAGCGAACCTCGGTAAAGAAGTGGGCGTCGGGCGTGCGCGTTTGAGGCACGTTGGAGCCCCACGCGATGATGTACGTTGAGTTGTACCAATCGGCAGATTCCGGGACGTCGGTTTGTTCACCCCACACCTGCGGACTGGCCGGTGGTAGATCGCAATACCAATCGTAAAAACTCATGCACACGCCGCCGATGAGGCTGAGATAGCGCGAACCCGCCGCATAGCTCACCATCGACATCGCGGGAATCGGTGAGAAACCGATTACCCGATCTGGGCCATATTTTTTTATCGTGTAAACGTTGGCCGCCGCGATGATTTCGTTGACTTCATCCCAACTGGAGCGCACGAAGCCGCCTAGGCCGCGTACTTTTTGGTAGTCGCTGCGCGTTGCCTCGTTCTCGACAATCGACGTCCATGCCGCGACAGGATCGTTTGAAACCCGAGCCGCGCGCCATGATTTGAGCAAACGACCGCGCACCATCGGAAACTTCACACGATTGGCGCTATACAGATACCAAGAATATGATGCGCCGCGCGCGCATCCACGCGGCTCGTGGTTCGGCATGTCCCAGCGTGTTCGCGGGTAATCGGTTTGCTGGGTTTCCCAGGTGACGATGCCGCCTTTCACGTAAATCTTCCACGAGCAGGAGCCCGTGCAATTCACGCCATGCGTCGAGCGCACTATCTTGTCGTGCGCCCAACGATTTCGGTAGGCATCCTCCCACGTGCGATCTTCGCCAGTTGTGACACCGTGCCCATCAGAAAAGCTTTCGCGTGGTTGCGAAAAATGCGTAAGTCGGTCTAGAAAATGGCTCATGGATCGGCCCTTTAGTTTGGTAAATAAATCAGTCGAACGACAGAAAATTTAGGTGCGCTGTGCGGTCAGGGGTTTTTCACGTACGCGTTCTTGCGCAGGTAAAACCACCAATTGAGCACGAGGCACAGCGCGTAAAAAATCGCGAAACCGTACATCGCATACTGCGGGGTTCCCGATTTGATCTGGTCGCCAATGACCACTGGCGCGATGAACGACCCATAAGCGGCAATAGCCGATGTCCAGCCCAATACAGGGCCTGCTTTGTCGCGATCAAAAAGCACACCGATCGTGCGAAATGTCGAGCCGTTGCCAATGCCACTGGCGGCAAACAGGACGATGAAAAGCCCGAGAAACATCGGGAAATACTGCTCCGGCGTCGCCGAGCCCCACGCCTGCATCATCACGTAGCCGACGGCGGCAGACGCCCCCACCATAACCACCGAAATGATCTGAGTGACGATGGAGCCACCCACTTTGTCCGAAATCCATCCGCCCACTGGTCGGATGAGTGCGCCCACGAATGGGCCGATCCACGCGTACATCAGCGCCGACGGCGCGTTCGGATTGGCCACGTGCTTGACGACGCCGGAAGCATCAACAATGTGCCCCTGACCGAAGATGACCGTAATCGCTAATGGCAGCGCGTTCGAGAAACCAATAAATGATCCGAAGGTCACGATGTACAAGAGCGTCATCGACCACGTGTGTTTGTCTTTGAAAATCGCAAACTGCTTTTCGAGGTTAGGCTTCATGTCGCCGAACGCGACGACCTTCATTGCCAAAAGCGTCACGACGATGATGAGCGGCATCGCGACCCACATATTGAGTAGCCCCAGTCCCGTCGGCGCGGGTAGGTACAACCAAAGCCCGAATCCCGCCGTGAGCAGCGCGACGCAGTACAGCAACAAAATCTTGCCGAAGGCCTTTCCGGTCGAACCGATGCCCGGCGATACGGCGGCGATATTGTTCATGCCGAAGAAACCGAGGAATGCGAGCGGCACAAGAAACAGCAACCAGACAAACCCGCCGTTTTGAATCCACGTTGGGGTCCCGGCCGGAATCTTTCCAATCAAGGTTCCGGAGGGTTTCACCAAAGTCATAGGATCGCCACCGAGCCCTGCAAAAACGGCGGTGGTCATGACGAGTGGAATCAGAACCTGCATCGTGGTAACGCCAAAGTTTCCCAGCCCAGCATTGATGCCCAGCGCAGTTCCCTGCAAACGCTTGGGGAAGAATGGGCTGATGTTGGACATTGAACAGGCGAAGTTGCCACCGCCAATACCGGAGAGCAGCGCCAAGAGCTGAAACACCCAGAGCGGCGTAGTTTTGTCTTGCAGCGCGATACCCGTGCCCAGCGCCGGAATCATCAGTAGCGCGGTGGTGAGAAACACCGTGTTGCGTCCGCCCGCGATACGGATGAAGAACGACGCCGGAATGCGTAGCGTTGCCCCTGATAGCCCGGAGATCGCCGTCAGCGTGAACATTTGCGCTGGCGTAAAGGGGAAGCCCAAATTGAGCATCTGTACCGTGAGAATTCCCCACATCACCCAGATGGCGAATCCATTGAGCAAACTAGGTACGGAGATCCACAGGTTTCGATTGGCGATCTTCTTGCCCGTTGAGTTCCAAAACTGCTCGTCTTCGGGACGCCAATCGAGCACGTCGACTTTGCTGGTAGCTTGGGGAGCGGCGCCTGCACCGTTCGCGTTGTTTTTCATGATGATGCTTTCAAAAGTTGGCGATTGCTACTGCGCAGCGCTAGGAGGCGCGAGTGACTGGTTTGGCGTCTTGCCACCCATGAAGTCCGAACGTCGCACTTCCGTCCAGTACATCCAGATCAGCGACACCCAAACGACGCCGTACATCAACATGAACGCGCTCGAGCGAATGCCCGTGATGTCCATCAGTCCGCCGAACATGATCGGAAGCACGAAGCCGCCGAGGCCGCCCGCCAGGCCCACGATGCCGCTGATGGTGCCGATGTTGGTGGGGTAGTCATCACTGATGTACTTGAACACGCTGGCTTTCCCGAACGCCCACGCGATACCAAGGATGAACATCAAGACGGTGAACACATAGACATTCAGTCCGATGTGAAAGGTCTTTGGCCCACTGACGGTCATCACGGTGAAATCGGTTTGTGGGTATGAGAGTAGGAAGAGCACAATCCAACTCACCCACAGCACCCACCACGTCACACTGTGTGCGCCGTACTTGTCCGAGAGCCAGCCGCCGACGGCGCGCAACACACCTCCGGGCAACGAAAAGCACGCCGCGAGTAATGCGGCAGCGCGAATGTCGAGCCCAAATTCGCCCACGTAGTACTGCACCATCCACAAACTCATCGCGACGTAGCCGCCGAAGACGATGCTGTAATACTGGCAATACTTGATGACCTTCGGGTCTTTCAAGGCTTTGAGCTGATCGGAAAATTTCGTGTTGCTCGGGACAACGTGTGCGGGATCGCTGTAGCTGAAGAACCAAAAGATGATCAACGTGCCGAGCATGATCGCGGCGTAAACCTGCGGCACCATGGTCCAGCCAAATGCCACGACAATCGCTGGCGCCACAAACTTGTTGACGGCTGCGCCGGAGTTACCCGCGCCGTACACGCCCATCGCAAATCCCTGCCGATTTTTCGGGAACCAGCGTGCGACGTACGGCGTGCCCACAGAGAACGATCCACCAGCAAGCCCAACAAACAAGCCGATAGTCAGAAAGTGCCAATACTCGGTGGCGTAAGCCATGAGAAATATCGCCGGCACGGTGCAAGCCATGAGCACCGCCATGACGATGCGGCCACCGTACTTGTCTGTCCAAATCCCGAGCGGCACGCGAATGAGCGATCCGGTAAGCACTGGCATCGCCGTGAGCAGCCCGAACTGCGTGCTGTTTAGATTCAGCGTTTTCTTGATCGGGATTCCAATCACGCCAAACATCATCCACACCATGAAACACACGGTGAAGGCGAGCGTGCTGCTGATCAAAACCGATAGCGCTTGTCCCTTCTTATCCATCTTCTTGCACTCCTTGCATTCGATGGATGAACTTTATGGACGATCGCGTGCGCTGAATATCCACCGATTGGTGTGAATCGGGTGCGCAGAAGAACTATGGAGAGAGCGCGCAAGATAGTTCTAAAGAACTACCGTAAATGGCGCTTAAAGAAAATTTGCGCTAGATCAAGCGTCGAGCTGGGACGTCGCGATAACCGCAGCTTGTACCCGTGAACTCACATCGAGTTTGCGCAGAATGTGCTGGACGTGAATTTTCACGGTTGTCTCGGCGATGCCGAGATCGCGTCCGATGAGTTTGTTGCTATCACCACGCGCAATGCCGCGCAGTATTTCTAGTTCACGCGGCGAAAGCTGCGAGAGTGGGCTAGAGGGTTTGCTGTATGCGTTTGCGTCGCGTGGCGGCGCACTATCGGCGGTCGCTCCCGTGTTTGAACCGTCGGCCGCAGCAGAGCGCGAACCACGATAAGCCGCGACGAGCTTACTGGTCATCTCATCAGCAATTACGCTTTCACCGCGCATCACGGTGAGTATTGAGGCAACCAGCGCGTCAGCGTCCATAGTCTTCAGCAGATAGCCGTTCGCGCCAGCGTTTAGCGCAGCGGCCAAATCATCCTCATCCTCGCTGACAGTAAGCAGGATAATTTTCATCGTTGGCACAGCGGCGCGCAATGCGGGAATCGCATCAACCCCGTTGACACCGGGCAGATGATTGTCGAGCAGAATCAGATCGGGTTTGAGCGATTCAGCACGGCGCTGTGCCTCGGTCGCGTCGCCTGCATCGCCAACCACGCTCAACTGCTCGTTGCGCGCCAGTAGCGCGGTCAAGCCCCTGCGAAACAACGTGTGATCATCGACCACCAAAATGCGAATAGGTGGCGTATCCACTACGTTGCTTGCGGTGAGCGTGGCGTCAGTCAATTTTTGTCCTCGGTGGTGGCGTCATGCGGCCATCGTGGCAGCTAATGCTCGAGATTCGAGCGAGGCAGCGTTCGACTTCCCGTCGGGCTCTGCACGCGGGCGATCATTCGCATCCAGAGGCAACGTGAGCACAACCGACGTTCCATGCCCCGGTTTGGAAAATACTTCAAGCGAGGCGCCGATGCGCTCGGCGCGCTCGGCCATGATACGCATCCCAACGTGCGTCTCGTCGAGCGCTTGCTCGCCATGCGCAAAGCCTACGCCATCGTCGCGCACCTCAAATCGCCATTGCGGTTGCTGCTGGACGTCCAGCCACACCTTCGTAGCGTCGGAATGCTTTCGTGCATTGGAGAGCGCTTCCTGTACGACATGTAGCACCTGCAACTGAAGATCAGGCGCGAGCGGCATGCCGTGCCCCTGCACTGCGAGCTCGGCATGAATTCCACTCTGATGTTCAAATTTCTTGAGCGTCGTTTGTAGCGCGAGTTCGATGTTTTCGTCGCTTGCGCGAGTACGAAAGTGCAGCAGCAATTCGCGCACATCGCCGTAGCTTTCCCGTACGCCCGCGTCAATCTCGCTCACAGCCTGCTCAACGAGCGCCGTGTCTCCTCGCGCTTGCCCATCTCGAAGCAATTGCACCTGCATTTTCAAAAACGCCAACGACTGTGCAATTGAATCATGTAGCTCGCGCGCCAGGAAACTGCGCTCCTGCGCGACGGCGGCCTCGCGCTCCAAAGCACCGAGCCGCAAGTTTTCCATTGCCGCTGCAAGATGTGTCGCAAGCGCCTCTAGCAACGATCGCTCCGCATCCGAGAGCGCGTAATGCGCATGAAAAAAGAGATCAATTTCGCCTCTGATGCGATCATGATGTCGCACGGGAACGCACACGACCGTTTGGTACCCGGCTTTTTCGCAATGCGAAAGACGTGCCGGTTGGTCGCTGCGGATTGGAATGACGCGCGCGCCACCGGGCACCGACGGCGAGCCACAATGACACTGCTCCGCCATCAGGCAATGCTCCTCGTCAGACATTGCATTGGGCAGTCCCTTCGACGCGAGCATGACGTAGCGTGCATTCGTCTCGTCAGACCATCGAAGTGCGACGCCGTCGGCGTGCGCGACTTCCGCGACTTGATCGACGAAACCACGCGCCAGCGTGTCGAGCGCCGTGGCGCCTGCAACCAGCGCAGTCACGCCGTACAGCGCTTCGAGTCGCGCGCGTTTTTCTTCGAGCTGCGCGGTTTTCTCGCTGACCTTAGCTTCGAGATTTTTGTACATCGATTGCAGGTGGCCGGCCATGTCGTTAAAGCCGTTGGCGAGCGTTGCAAACTCGTCGTTGCCTGCGACCGGTACGCGCGCTCCAAGGTCGCCACTTTGAATTTGCTCAATGGCGCGCTTGAGCTGCCCCACCGGTCCGAGCACGAACAAATAGCCGGTAAACAAGAGCGCCATCGTGCCCAGTCCAGCAAGAACCATCATCCCCACTTGCAGCAGATGCAACAACGCAGTCCAGCGCGACATGTGGTGCTCGATGGCCACGACCCACTCGTCGATTTGCGCAACGAAATTCGCCGTTCGATCCGCTAGCACTGCGTGTTGCGGCGGCACCTCGCCGACCGCGATGCTGCGAAACCCGCGCCACGTCGATTCGATCTTGACGAAGCCGGCCGTTACGGTTTCGTCCCAAGGAACAAACAACGGTCGATCGGCGTCCCCCTCGCGCAGAAGCTTCAAACTGCGTTCGTACTCGGCGACATTAGTTCTGATCGCAGGCGCGTCTTGCGTAGACACTGCGAGCGCGAGGCGATAGGCCTGCATGCGGATGCGCCCTGCCTCGTTGACCGCAGCAGCGCCGCCGTCAAGCTGCCACGACACCCACAACGTCGCAGAAATCGCGATCAACGCGAGCAGCAGAAACGGCGCTGACATGAGCGCGAGCTTGGCACCGAGACTGAGTTGACGTGGACTCTGCATCGGTCGCAGTGTATTGCGAGCAGTCACGCCGCCGCTGCCGACGCTCACATGTGTTGCGATAACGCAAACGTGATTCGGTACGTTCCGTCGTGTACAACTTTCTCGCCTCAACGACAACCACAAATGGCTTTCAAGCGATTTATGACATAAGTCGACTTATCAATAAATTCGCCCGTAACGACCGCCTGGCAGTCGATCGACCTATAGAGCTGTAACTAACCGAAACGCGACACCGCTAAAACGATTCCCACTAGAGTCGCCGACACGCCAACCATGACGCGTGTCGCCGGGCGCAATGCGGCCAACGTTGCGTAGCTCCCAGCGCCAACCAGCGCAACAGAAGCCACCAAAAATGCCACGACAAATGCAACCGACGACCCAGTGACCTCGACACCGTGCGCATAGCCATGAAAGAGCGCGAAGATGGCAATACCCGGCAGCAAGAGCAGCGGACGGGCAGCATGAGCCCAGACCAGCATCACGCCCGCTACCAGCACAGACAACGCAATCATCCATTCGGCCGCGGGCAGTACAAATCCCGCCAGGCCAATCCCAGCGCCTAATGCCAGCGCGCTAACCATCAAAATGATTCCTTGCCAGCGCACGCGATGCGAGGCTCCTGCGAGCAGCACGCCTACGCAAAGCAGCGCAACGAGATGATCAATGCCTGTGAACGGATGCATGAAGCCTGCCATCGCCCCGGAAGCAACATCGTGCCCTGGATGCGCGAACGCGTTCGTCGCGTTTGCCGCAAACGAAATCGAAAGAAGTGTGATCAATTTCTTCATGGAGTTACCCCAACATGCCTTGGTGTTTGATAAAGGCAACGATCTCGTCGACCCCTTTGCCCACTTTGAGATTTGAAAACACAAACGGCTTCGCGCCGCGCATTTTTTTCGCGTCGCGATCCATCACTTCGAGCGACGCACCAACGTACGGCGCGAGGTCAATTTTGTTGATCACCAGCAGATCGCTCTTCATGATGCCGGGGCCGCCCTTGCGAGGAATTTTCTCGCCAGCAGCGACGTCGATCACGTAAATGGTCAAGTCAGAAAGTTCGGGAGAAAACGTGGCGGCGAGGTTGTCACCGCCACTCTCAACGAAGATCACGTCAAGGTCGGAAAAGCGCTTGTTTAGACGATCCACCGCCTCGAGATTGATCGACGCGTCTTCGCGAATCGCGGTATGCGGACATCCGCCAGTTTCAACCCCGATGATGCGATCGGCGGCGAGTGCCGCGTTATCCACCAAGAACTGCGCATCTTCTTTGGTGTAGATGTCGTTGGTAACCACCGCGATGTTGTGCGTGTCCCGAAACCGGCGACAGAGCTCTAGCGTCAGCGCTGTTTTACCGGAACCGACTGGGCCGCCGATACCTACGCGTAGAGGACCGTGTTGGTTCATAGCGTGGTTACCGCTTGCATTGAAAGATGTGAATAAAAAATCATGATCTAAACAACCGTGAGTATTGAGTTTCGTGTTTCATCTGCGCAATAGCGAGCCACGGCGACGCGCTAGACCAATTGTCTTCCGGCAACGCAAGCGCAATGTCAACGGCCGTGCCAACAGCTCCGCCCAAAGCGAATAGCAATTTCTGCGCCGCAATCTGCCCCATCGGCAGCGCTTTGGCGAGCACCATCACTTGGTTTTCTGTGAAGCCAAATGTGTAGCCGAGCAACCCATCGCGTACTTTGACGCCACTCCCAACCGCTGCTAGCGCCGCGCCCACGGGGCCGCTGACGTGGTCCATCGCGGCGAGCGTCGTGCGTTGCGCGTCGGTGAGCGGCGCGACTTCGCGGCACCACGCCGCGTAGGAGAAGCCCACCTGCACCGTCTCCGCGCGCGGCTCTGCGCTCTCGCGAGTCGAGATGAAGTCCGCATTCAGGCGCGCAACTTCCGCGACATCCTCACACGACCACGCCGCAAACGCGGCCGCGTAGAGCGGTGCCTCAAAGCGCGCAAATACAAGCGCGAGATGGTCTTCGATCCAGCGTTGCGCCGTGGCCGAATTATTCACATCACCAGACTCGATCGCCCACTCCAATCCTTGCGAGTAACTGTACGCACCGACCGGCAGCGCAGGCGACGCGAGTTGCAGCAAGCGCGTGATAGCCACCACTATCGTTCCTCGTTTTTCGGGGCGAGATGATCGTGAATTTTTCCGCCGTGACCTTGGTCGTCGTGCGAGTGGTGAACGTGACTATGACCGTACGCACCGCTTTCGGGCTGGAACCCGCGACGCACTTCCGCCACTGTGCCGCCAAGCCCTTCGACCATCGCGCGCAACACGTGATCTGGCAGCATGAGCAAGTAACCGTCAGACACTTGCAACGGCACGTGTCTGTTGCCAACGTGATACGCAATGCGGGCGAGTCGCGTTGCGTCTGCGGCGCGCACCTCGTGCAGCATTTCGTCCGCAGCGATCACCTCAACGATACGCCCGTCGGGCAGTGCAAGTTTGTCTCCGTGTGAGAGGATCGTGCCAATCTTTAACTGGATACCGAACGCTTCACCGCTTGCCAGCGTCGCACGTAAGCGCGATTTTTCGCGTTGGTCGAACGTGAGCTCTACCGATTCCACGGCTTGAATTTCACGCGGAACTAAGTGGGTCGCAATTTGCATGTTCAAAACAGAAAATAGCGCTGCGCCAAGGGCTGCACTGCGACTGGTTCACAGCCGAGCAACTGACCGTCGGCGCGCACGTCGTAAGTTTCGGTATCGATCTCCATGTGCGGCATGTATCCGTTGAGAACCATGTGAGGCTTGCGAACTTTGCGCGTGTTTTTCACGGCCGCGACATTTTTTTCGAGCCCGTATTTTTTCGCGACACCTAACTTCTGCGCCGCTTGCGACACGAAAGTAATCGAGCTAGATTTCAACGCGCCGCCAAATGCAGCAAACATCGGGCGACCGTGCACAGGTTGCGGCGTTGGGATCGATGCATTGGCGTCGCCCATGAGCGCCCAAGCGATCTGGCCGCCTTTCAAAATCATTGAAGGCTTCACGCCGAAGAACGCCGGCCGCCAGATCACAATGTCGGCCCATTTGCCTTCTTCGAGCGAGCCCACCTCATGCGATATGCCATGAGCAATCGCAGGGTTAATCGTGTATTTCGCCACGTAACGTTTCACACGGAAATTGTCGTTGCGACTCTCGGCCTCTACGCCCGAAGCGCCCGGGCGTTTACCTGAAACATCTGGCGCTAGCCATCCACGTTGCGCCTTCATTTTGTGTGCCGTTTGCCATGTCCGTGTGACGACCTCACCCACGCGCCCCATCGCTTGCGAATCCGACGACATCATCGAGATCGCGCCAAGATCATGCAATATGTCTTCGGCCGCAATCGTCTCGCGACGGATGCGCGATTCGGCGAACGCTAAGTCTTCGGCAATCGCCGGATCAAGGTGATGACAAACCATCAGCATGTCGAGATGCTCGTCAATCGTATTGACGGTGTACGGCATCGTAGGATTCGTTGACGACGGCAAAAAATTGTCGGTGCCAATCACCCGCAGAATGTCCGGCGCATGCCCACCGCCTGCGCCCTCGGTGTGAAACGCGCAGAGCCCGCGGCCCTTCGTTGCAGCGATCGTGTCCTCAACAAAACCCGATTCGTTCAACGTGTCGGAATGAATCGCAACCTGAACATCGTATTTATCGGCAACAGTTAAGCAGTTATCAATCGCAGCGGGCGTGGTGCCCCAATCTTCATGCAATTTCAAACCAATAGCGCCGGCCTCAATCTGCTCGGCAATCGGACCAGGACGACTAATGTTGCCCTTGCCGGTAAAGCCTAAATTCATAGGAAAAGCTTCGGCCGCGCGCAGCATTTCGCGCATGTGGAACACGCCGGGGGTGACTGTTGTGGCGCTTGTTCCCGCGGCAGGGCCGGTGCCGCCGCCCAGCATTGTGGTGACACCACTTGAGAGCGCTTCTTCAATTTGCTGCGGGCAAATGAAATGAATGTGCGAGTCAATTCCGCCAGCGGTGACAATCATGCCCTCGCCCGCGATCACTTCGGTGGCGCCGCCAATTGGCACGGTCACATTCGGCTGAACGTCTGGATTGCCACCCTTTCCGATCTTCCAAACGCGACCATTCTTCAAACCAATGTCTGCTTTGAAAATCCCGAGCTTGGCGTCGACGATGAGCGCATTGGTGATGATCGTGTCGGCGACTTTGGCCGCGGGTAACTGAGATTGGCCCATGCCATCGCGAATCACCTTTCCGCCGCCGAATTTGACTTCTTCGCCGTACGTCGTCAAGTCGCGCTCAACCTCAATGAATATATTCGTGTCCGCCAAACGCACACGGTCGCCGATCGTCGGGCCGAACATTTCAGCGTAGGCGCGGCGTGAAAGCATGGTCATCGTTTGGCTCCTTTGGCCTGGGCCGCAATCTTGCTCGCTGGCTTTTTGGATAAAGGTTTTGCAGTTTTCGCTTTGGTTGCAACGGCACGGGCGACTGGCTTCTTCGCGAGTGCGCCCATCACTTTCCCTTGAAAGCCAAACACAACACGGTCGCCAGCAAGCTCGACGAGCTCAATGGTTCGCGACTGGCCCGGCTCAAAGCGAACCGCCGTTCCCGCCGCGATATTGAGTCGCATGCCACGCGCAATTTTTCGATCAAATTGAAGTGCGTTGTTGGTTTCAAAGAAATGGTAATGCGACCCGACTTGTATCGGACGGTCGCCACTGTTCGATACCGCGAGCGTATGCGTTTTTCGCTTTGCGTTCAGTTCGATCTCGCCATCGAGTGTGAGGATTTCACCGGGAATCATGTTCGCCTCGCGAGGTGCCTATTGAATCGGATTGTGCACAGTGACGAGCTTGGTGCCGTCAGGAAATGTCGCCTCGACTTGAATGTCAGGGATCATTTCCGGCACGCCTTCCATCACGTCCCCGCGCGTCAGAATCGTGGTGCCGAAGCTCATAAGTTCAGCCACTGTCCGGCCGTCGCGCGCGCCCTCAAGCACCGCAGCGCTAATTAACGCAACAGCTTCAGGATAGTTGAGCTTCAGACCGCGCGCCTTGCGGCGCTCAGCGACGAGCCCCGCCGTGAAGATCAGTAGCTTGTCTTTTTCTCTCGGGCTTAGGTCCATTGCATTTCCACGTTTTTATGTACTCCAGATGCGAGGAACAACGGCCTCGCGTCCAATGACTTGCGATCGCATTTTGCGCCACACGGCAATTAGCAAGTTGCGTACCGTCTCCGGCGCGTCGCCAAGCACCTTCACCACAATGACGCCCGGCTCGGGCATCGATGCGGCCGCTAGGGTCTGCTCCCCAAGCGCCTCACGCACGTCGCCCAGCAGCGCGGCGCCATCATGCGCGCTTTGCGGATAGAGCATCCACGCTGTGCCGAGCACCGGATGGCCGCGCATGCCCAGCGGTGACACCAACAGCGCGTCGTCACCGTTCAACACCATCGACTCGCGCCACAACGGTGCATTGGTTTCGGCACGCACCAATTCAATGCGTTGTCGAAATTGCCCCACGTCAAATCGCTCGCCGCGCGTCGTACGCCCAAGACAAAGCATTTCCCATCCCAAGAATCGCGCGTCCGCAGCTAAAGAGATCTCAAGCGTTTGCTGCGCCCGTGCACCATTAAAAACCATTGTTTCCTGCGGCAACCACTCCAGCGACGCGTCATCGGCAACATGCAGGCGTGTCACGGCACTAGCCAGCTTTCCGGCCGACCGATACCATTTCTGTGCGCCGGGCGTGGTGATGAGCGCGTTCGCCCCTGAGTTCACTCGAACATCCACGGAGAGTTGATCGCCGGCCACAATGCCGCCCGGCGGATGCACGATAACGCCGTGGCAAATATCCTCACCTTCGGGGTACAGCGGCTTCAGGATCCGTAGCGGGCCGAAGTGGCGGCGCTCGGCCATCACGGTGCGCTTTGCGGTATCGAGATCTCGCCGCTCGAAGCCAATATTAAGTCGCGCGGACCAACCTGTGGGAACGATCTCAGCAGGAGATTCGGAACCTGGGCTCATGCTGGCCGTCGCGTCAAAACGACCATCGCGGCCACACCCGCCACTAACCCCCAAAACGCACTTCCGATTCCATAGATCGACATCCCAGAGGCTGTCACTAGAAACGTGATGATCGCCGCCTCTCGGTTGATTTCGTCGCGGAGCGCTCCAGCCAGCCCATTGGCAATCGTACTCATGAGCGCGAGTCCGGCAAGCGCCACGATCAATTCGCGCGGAAACGCTGCGAACAAGCCGCCAACCACGGCACCAAACAGTCCGATCAACACATAAAAGACGCCCGCCATCACCGCCGCGGTGTAGCGCTTATCTTTATCCTCGTGGGCTTCCGGCCCCATTGCAATAGCGGCCGTAATCGCAGCAAGATTCAACGCGAAGGCACCGAATGGTGCGAGCAAGATATTGATAATGCCTGTGGTCGTGATGACGGGCGAGACAGGCGTTTCGTAACCTGCCGCCCGCATCACCGCTACGCCTGGCATGTTCTGCGACGCCATTGTCACAATAAAGAGAGGTAGCCCAAGCCCGACAATTGCGGAGAGCGAAAACGCAGGTGTCACCCACACCGGAGTCGCCCATTCAACGCTCACGGCCGACCACTTGAGCGAGCCTGCGTAAGCAGAGATCAACACACCGACCAGCAGCACGCCTACCACCCCATAGCGCGGCCAGAAACGCCGCCCAAGCAAATGCGCGGCGAACATAGCGATCACCAAGGCAGGTGCCGATTTGATCGAGCCGAACGTTTCCAACCCGAAGCGCAGCAGCACACCGGCCAACATTGCCGACGCTATCGCCATCGGAATTCGATTCATCAAGCGCTCAAATGCCTTCGTTGCGCCCGCCAAAATGATGAGCGCGGCACACACAACAAACGCGCCAATCGCCTCGGGCATGCTCACACCAGCTGCGCTCGTTGCGATCAACGCGGCGCCTGGCGTGGACCACGCTGCAACGACGGGTTTCTTGTAAATAAGTGATGGAATGATGCACGCCAGACCCATTCCGATGCCAAGCGCCCACATCCAAGAATTGACTTGCGCTTGCGTCGCGCCGAGGCTCAGTGCCGCCTGAAACACCAATGCACCTGTGCTGGTAAATCCAACCAACACGACGACAAAGCCGGTAACAACGGCGGAAAGCGAAAGATCGCGGAAGAAGCTCATGCGAAGCGCAGAAGTTGAATGTCATCCATTGTTGCAGAGCGGCAATCCGATTTTCGCGATAGCGCTACGAATGCACACTGCTTCAGCGTTTATTGAGGTGATACGTCAATGCCATCGCGACGCAAATCCGCAGCGCGGGCCACGCAATCTCCGTATCCTGTTCAAAAACAATCGCGCGATTGCCTTCGTAGCGAAACGCGGTCGGGAACATGTTTTTGAATGAATCGACAAGTGTCGTTTGACAGTTGAAGTACATCGCGTACAAATGTGGTTTGGACGGCTTCCAAGCAATGCGGATCGTGCTTCCACTTCCCGTTGCTTTGGTGAGAAACGCGGGTTCGCCCCATTTGAGCGTTTCCTCAAGCGCTCCGACGCCGGCCGTTTCGGCGGCCGTGTTAAGAACCAGCTTGCGCAGCGCGAGTACGCGCGCCCGAATGTGTGGCGGGTAAGTCGCATAGACATCAGCAACGTGTTGTGGGGCTTTCATAGTCATGCGACAAGTTTCGGCGTTACCCGTAGCTTACCAACTGATAGTTGCAAAAACATCTTGTTTGAAGTGAGCGCACAATTTCCACACGCTATTCTTGCTCCCAATAAAGAAGGAGCCTCATTTGAATTCCAGCAGCCATGTGATTACTAGCGTTGACGGCCCAGTGCTGACGCTCACCCTAAACCGCCCGGATAAGAAAAACGCGCTCACCAACGCGATGTACGGAGCGCTTGCCGATGGCGTGCAGCAGGCGCACGACGACCCAGCGATTCGCTGCATCGTCATACGCGCAGCAGGTGATAGTTTCACCGCAGGCAACGACCTAAGCGATTTCGCGTCTATTTCGGCTGGCAACGGCCCTGCAGTCCGTCACGTCACGCGTTTTTTGCATGGGCTCGCGCGAGCGGAGAAGCCAATCGTCGCGGCCGTCAATGGCTTGGCAGTGGGCGTCGGTACGACCATGCTCCTGCACTGCGATGTCGTTTGCGTCACCGAGTCCGCACGGCTCATCACCCCGTTTGTGAATTTGGCGTTGGTGCCTGAGGCCGCATCGAGCCAGCTATTGCAGGCACGCATTGGTTACGCGCGTGCCTTCACGATGGTTGCGCTGGGCGATCCCGTGGATGGAAAGACCGCGGTCGAATGGGGACTCGCACGTTACTTGGTGGCGCCGGAAGAATTGCAGTCGAAGGCGCAATCAGTCGCAGCACTACTCGCGACTAAGCCAATTGGCGCGCTGAAAGCAACGAAACGTCTGATGCGGGACGGGGAGCAGATCGCCGCGACGATGGACGCTGAAAGCGATGTCTTCGCTGCGCGCCTACAAAGCCCGGAAGCCGCAGAAGCCTTCCGCGCGTTCGCCGAAAAGCGCGCACCGAATTTCGCACAATTTTCGTAGGCGATAATCATTCGCATGACAGCCTTTAGCATCCACCCCGCCACGCGTGCCGACGCACCCGCGATTCAAGCGCTCGTGCGCGAACTCGCCGTATACGAAAAACTTGAACACCTCATGATCAGCACGCCCGCTGACTTCGAGCGAGAGCTCTTCGACTCAGGCTCCGTCATCGAAGCCGTCGTGGCCAAAGAGAACGGCGTCGCCATCGGCTTCGCACTTTTCTTCCACAACTTTTCAACCTTCCTCGGCCGCAAAGGCTTGTACTTGGAAGACCTATACGTCAAGCCCGAATGCCGCGGCAAAGGCTACGGCAAGGCACTCTTAGTGCGCCTAGCGCAGATCGCCGTTGAGCGTAAGTGCGGCCGCTTCGAATGGAGCGTGCTCGACTGGAACACGCCGTCGATCGAGTTCTACGAAGCCATGGGCGCCACCGTCATGCCCGAATGGCGCATCGTGCGCGCGACGGGGGATGCGTTGGTGGGGTTGGCGGGGAAGTAAGGGCAATGGTCGAAAAAGTCGCAATCACAAAGAACACCAATCGCAAAATCTATGAGGTGCGATCGGTTTCCAAGAGCGACGGCAAATTGCATTATTGGGGTGCCAAGAACACGAAGGACGCGGCTGAAAGCATCCTCCGCGAACGGTTTACCGGTGCCGCGAAGGACTGGGCAGAAAAATATCACTGTCGGTGGTGGATCGAGGAAATTGACACTATGGGGTTGTTTGAACTCCCCGACCGTCCGGCCCCTCGGGACAAATATCGAGTCAACACAACTCCCGTAGAGTCACAAGCGGGCGCTTGGAACACGTTACGCGTTGACATCTTGGATATCGCTGGGAACGCTATTGCACACTTTGATCGAAATTACCCCATCATGTACGGGACATTTGAGCCGTTCCGGCAGGGCGAGAAATTGTTGGCTCTGGTCTCGCCGGATTACACCACGACGGCGGTGATGGACCTTGAGACAGGAAAAATCATCGCATCCGAAACGCCAAACTCGTACGGATTTTGTCCGGTTGGTTTCTACGTGCCGGACTGGTGGGATATTCACGACGATTCCATACTGCCCGGCAGTTCGTCATGGACTACCGACATGGAGCAACCTAACGGGAATTTCGGTTTCGTCTGGGGATGTCTTTGGGGCGACGACTCTTCGTGGAAAGTGCAGTACTTGGACTTATCCCGCGTCCAGCAAGGCGAGATACTGCGCGATGAGCGTTTCGGTTACGTCCAACTAGCAACCCATCCAGCCCTCAAGCCAAAAGACTTTATCAATTGCAGTTTTTACGGTGGGACCTGGAAGGTGACGTTTTCGGTGATTTCCTCGTACGACCTACTCAGTGGCAAGCGCGAGCCGCACGAGTTTGAGTAGTCGCGCTTTCCAGCCAAGGCTCACCTTCAATCCAACTTCGCCCCAGAGTTCTTAACCACAGGCAGCATCGCCGCGTATTCGCTCTTCATGAGCGCGGAGAATTTCTCTGGCGTGGACGAAAGCACTTCGAAGCCTTGATCTTCTAGCGGCTTCTTGAGCGCGGGAGATTCGAGCGCGGCGGCGATTTGTTTGGATAGGTATTGCACGATATCGGGCGGCGTTCCGGCTCGTACGAGTACGCCGTTCCACACGATGGAGCTGTAGCCTTTGAGACCGGCCTCTTCCATCGTCGGCACCTGCGGCAATTGCTTGGCGCGGCGCGCGTCACCTACTGCCAATGCGCGGAGCTTGCCTGCGTTCACCAATTCGACAATCGCTGGCAAGTTGTTGAACATCATCGGAACCTGACCGCCCAACACGTCGTTGAGCGCTGGAGGGCCACCTTTGTATGGAATGTGCGCGATATCAACGCCGCTTTGCGCCTTGAATTGTTCGGCCGCGATGTGCATCGTGTTGCCGTTGCCCGCCGAGGCGTAGCTCAGGCTGCCGGGTTTTGCCTTTGCTGCGGCAATGACGTCGGCGACGGATTTAAATGGCGTCGCAGGATTGACCACGAGCACGTTGGCCATTTGGTGCGTGAGCGATACGGGCTGCAAGTCCTTCAGCGGGTCGTAGCCCATGCTCGAATAAATGTGCGGGTTGATCGCGAGCGTCGAGAGCGAGCCGAGGAGAAACGTGTAGCCGTCGGCGGGCGCGGTACGCGCGACGTACGCACTGCCAAGATTACCGTTCGCACCCGGACGGTTTTCAACGATCACCGTTTGTCCGATGCGTTTGCCCAACTCCGCCGCTAGCGAGCGTGCGAACACGTCTGCCGCGCCGCCGGCAGGATATGGCACAACGTAGGTCAACGCCTTCGATGGGTAGCCTGCGGGTTGTGCAAAGGCTATCGTGGCTAGCGTTGCAGCCATTGCGGTGGCAGCGATTTTCAGTAAAAAGTGAGTGCGCGACATCTGAGTACTCCGAGGCTCCGTGCGACACCAACGCGGCATCCATGAACAAAGCCTGTGACCCGGAATACTACGCTGCTAGGCTCAGAGTCAAAGTACTGAAGCTCGGATTTGCGATTGGATCGCGTCGACTCGATTCCGCAGGCGGCAGATAGGAAGCGCGAATGATGCTGATGCGAGAACTAACGCAGGTAATTGCTCACCGAAAGCGTGTAGTTCGTGCCGCTCATTTCAAGCCGCGCCGGCGCACCGATCGGCAGAGTGACCTTCGAGGGGATGTGTCCGAACGGAAAGCCGGTCAAAACAGGGCACGGCGCGATTTCGCGCAGCGTCTCGATGGCCTCGGTCATGCTGTAGGGGTAGCGCATGCCCGCAGGTGCGCCGCAGTCCGTGAACGCACCGAGGATGATCGCGCGCTGGCGGTCGAGAATGCCCGCGTGCTTAAGTTGCCAGAACATGCGTTCGACACGATACGGCGCTTCACCCACGTCTTCGAGCACGAGTATCCCGTTGTCGACCTGCGGCATGTAAGGCGTGCCGATCAAATGCGTCAACACGCAAAGGTTCGTGCCCCACAGCGTGCCCTCAATGGTGCGATCGCTCTCCAGAACATCGCTCGTGCATTGGGGATAGCGATAGCCACCCGCCGTCTGCAAAAAAGCGCGGAACTGCGCCTCGGTGAAGTCACGTGCGTCGGGCTGATCGGCTTGGGCAAATTCAGCAGCAGCCATCGGGCCAGACAACGTTACGTAGTTCACCTGCGCGAGCGCCGCGAGCGAAAACGCCGTGACGTCGCTGAAGCCGCAAAATACCTTGCCCGATGCGGCGACGCGCGCCCAGTCAATGCGATGCAGCAGACGCGAGATGCCGTAACCGCCGCGCGTGAACATAACGATCTTGGCGTCGCTGTCTAGCGCCGCGTTGAGCGCAGCAAGGCGCGCGTCGTCCGTGCCCGCGAAGTAGCGCCATTGCGCTGCCGCCGCCTCTGCGCCAATCGTCGTGTAGCCGAGCGCATGTAAGCGCTCTATGCCCGCCCCTAAACGTTCGGGAACAACCGCGCCGGACAGCGAAAGCAGGGCGATACGCGCGGAGGGCGAAGGAGTGTGAGGCAGTAATGGCATGAGGTTCAATGTGCGGAGTGCCGCGTTCACAAAGACTATATCGCTTCCGATTCGGTAACCGTTACACCGGCCACGGGCGACATCGATGCGGCAAGCAAGGACGCCGCAATCGCCTCCGCAGTCACCACGCGGTAACGCCGCAACGGACCGAGAAGGAGCGGCGAAATGCCGCGCGCGAAGCGAATCGCAACGCTCTCGCCGGGACGCGATTCGGTGCGATTGCCGTCGATGAACGAGGGCCGCACGATGTGCACGCTTGGGAGCGCCAGCGCGCGCAGTGCGTCCTCGGCCTCGCCCTTGGTGCGGGTGTAAAACACGCTCGACTTGGCAGACGCGCCGAGCGCGGAGATCAGCCCAAAGTGAACTGCGTGTTGCACCTTCGCCCAACGAGCGATGGCCACAACGTAGTCAAAATCGACTCGACGAAACGCGGCCTGAGAGCCCGCGACTTTGATCGTGGTGCCAAGACAGCAAAACACGACCAGCTGATCGGTCGCCGCGTGATTGACGGCGATAGTTGCGTCACCGTTGGCGGGTGCCTCGAAGTCGACGATAACGGACTCGACGCGCTCCGGCATGCCGCGCTTCGCGGATCGCACCAGCGCGACTACACGGTCGAAACGCTTGTCCCCTGCGAGCTGCCGCAGCAGAGTACTGCCCGTTAGCCCTGTGGCGCCTGCGACGACCGCGATCTTTGCCATCAATCAGCCCAAATGCTTGCGTTGCGCGGTCATCTTTTCGAGCGTTGAGACAAAGCCCGCGAGACGCTCGCGTTCTTGCGCAACAACCGCTGGCGGCGCTTTGTCGGCGAACGCGGGGTTGCCGAGTTTGGCTTCCGCCTTGGCGACTTCGCCGGTCAAACGCGCGATCTCTTTGTCGAGACGTGCGCGCTCCTGCACGGGATCCACCTTTACTTCGAGCATGAGCTTGAAGTCGCCAACGATTTGCACCGGCGCATCAGTGCCCGGCAGCGTGTCCACGATGCGCACTTCGGAGAGCTTGCCGAGCGCGGCGATGTACGGTGCGAAGTCTTTGAGCGCTGCGGCGTCGCCGGTGATGAAAAGCGGCACGCGTTCTGCGGGAGAAATTTTCATCTCTGAGCGCAGCGTGCGGCACGAGGTGACGATTTGTTTAAGGAGCACCATCTTCGCGTTAGCCACAGGATTGATGCGATCAGCGCCGTATTTTGGGAACGGCTGAATGCTTATCGACGCGCCCGACTTGCCTGCCAACGGTGCAACCGTCTGCCACAGCTCTTCGCTGATGAACGGCATGATCGGATGCGCCAAACGAAGCGTGGCTTCAAGCTCGCGCACGAGTACGTTTCGCGTGCCGCGTGCTGCGGCGTCGTCGCCCGCTTTTTCGGCTTCAGCGATCTGCACCTTCGCGCACTCGACGTACCAATCGCAGTACTCGTCCCACACGAATTCGTAGAGAGCCTTGGCAGCGAAATCGAAGCGATAGGTGTCGAAGCCTTCGGCGATGTCGCGTTTGGCTTCTTGCAAGCGACCGAGCAACCACTGATCCACAAACGAAAGCGTCATCG
>DAINAJ010000030.1:0-22468 GCA_036733505.1 Casimicrobium sp. | reverse complement strand
TTGTCGGCATAGCGCTCACGATAGTCGGGCGAATGCAGCAGGCCGTAGACGTAGTAGAAAAGGTCTTCCTTCGATATCGTTTCGTCGGGATAGGTGGACTGAAAATGGGTGAGACCTGCGTCGGTGATGGCGTCGCGGCGAGTGCGTACGTGATTTGAATCAAACAGCGTCGTCTGAGATTCTTGCTCCAATTCCGAATCGTTTGATTTCTCGTATAGGTAAAGTGGGAAGCACTGCCCCTTCGAAACTACTTCAAGATCGGGGACCGCATTAGATACAAGTGCGCTGAAGTCCTTAGTAGCGCCTCGCCCGGTCACACAGATCGTGACATTCTGTGTGTCGGTGCTCGGGAAAATTCGAGGCATCTGATACACGCAGTTGTTGAAGTGTTCATTGAAGTACATCCAACTCTTCGAAAACGGCCGATACATGGCCATTGTTAGGTCTTCTGGCAGAAAGTCTCTCTGCTTGTGATTCCCTAAATCTTGCTTTACTTCGCGGGTCCAACTCATTTTCGTGGAATTGAAGTCAACGAAGTCGTCCACGTCTGGCCAGAGCGTTTTCGACAGCCCTTGGCAGACGGCGCCGTATCGACTGACCTCAGAGTTGTAGAAGCTGATCATCGCTCCGATTTTCGCTTCCAACGAGTCCCGCGAAAAGTTATAGACCCATGCGTCGCGATTTGTCTTTACGCCACTCGAATAGCTGTGGAAAAGTGCCAAGGAATCACTGTCTTTCTTGTCCCCAAGTGAAATGAACTCTTCAAAACTGCGGTCACGTTGTTTGAACCAATCACCATATGGATCTGGAGTGATGCTTTCCCATTCCGAGGCTTGTGTAATGCCAGCCACGCTAGCAAAAGACCGAATTCGTTCAAATTTCTCTTCACGACTCAAATAGTCACCGATGTCACAAAAGAAGATGCGGCCATGCTCGTCCGCTTTCGGATTTTTAACCAAGAACGAGATAGATATAGGCGCACGGCTGCCAAGACCGAACACATTGTCTTTTTCCTTTCGACGCTGTTCTCCGCTAGTGCGTGCGTTTCCACGCAAATGAAATACGAAGACACTGCTAAATTCATCCGCTATGCACTTGCGTAGACCGTCGGCAGTGTTCGCGTCGAGAAAACCGCCGTTCGTAACGAATCCAATAACTCCTTTACTCCCGATGCGATCGCTCGCCCATCGAATGGCGCGAATGTAACTATCGTATAGCGCGTTCTTGAGTGTGGCTGTAGATCGCGCGGCGTAAGTGCTTCTGATGCGTTCGTCGAGGCGGGGATAAGCGAAATTCTGATTGTTGTCGTTCGCGCTTTCTTGGCCAGCGGAATACGGCGGATTACCCACGATCACCCGGATATCGAGTTTCTTCTGCCGCCTGCGTCGCGAGCTGTTATCAACCAGTAGCGCGTCAACCAGATCGTCTTTCTCGTACATCTGGAACGTATCGGCGAAGCAAATACCTTCAAAGGGCACGTAGTCGCCCCCAACAATCTCGTGGTATGTCGACTCGATGTTGATCGCCGCTATGTAGTACGCCAGCAGCACGATCTCGTTAGCGTGAATTTCGTGCTCGTATTTGTGCTTTAGCTGCGCAGCGTCGATCAGCTTGCTTTGCATCAACCGCGTGATAAACGTTCCGGTGCCCGTGAACGGGTCGATGTAGTGGACGTTCCTGCTACCGAGCGTTTCACCGAACTCGGTTTGCAGGATGTAATTGACGCTGTGGATGATGAAGTCCACCACCTCAACCGGGGTGTACACGATGCCGAGCCGCTCGGCCATTTGCGGGAAGGCGTTGCGGAAGAATTTGTCGTAAAGCTCGACGACGATCTTCTGCTTGCCTTGCGCGCTATCGATGCCTTGGGCGCGAAATTTCACGCTGTCGTAGAACGATTGCAGCGTGTCGGCTTCCTTGTCGATGCGGTGTTCTTGCAGCAGGTCAAGCACGGCCTGCATCGCTTTTGACATCGGGTTGTGCGAGGCGAAGCTGTACTTCTCGAACAGCGCATCGAACACCGGCTTGGTGATGAGATGTTGCGCGAGCATTTCGACGATGTCGGCATCGGTGATGCTGTCGTTGAGGTCGTCGCGCAGTTCGCTGGCGAACTGGTTGAAGGCTGTCTTCTCGCCGGTATTGGCAGGATTGTTGAGAATCGCCGTGATGCGGGCGATGTGCGTCTGCGCGATTTTCGCGATGTCGTTGGCCCAGTCCTCCCAATGGTGGCGGTTTCCGACCTTCTGCACGAGCTTGGCGTAAATGGCACGTTCGATTTCACCGATTTCGAAGGGCAGCGTTGCTTGCTCTGCGAGGTAGGGTTTCGGCGAGGGCTCGCCGACAGAAAAACTGCCTTTGCCGGCGTTCTTTTTCTTTTCTGCGGGCGTTTTGGTTTGCTTCTTCGCGATCTTGTCGGTGACCGCGATGATCTCCATCTTGCTCGTGTCCTTGCCGATCAGGTCGAGCTTGTTGATCATCGCGTCGAAGCGGTCGTCGTGCGAGCGCAGCGCCTGCAAGACTTGCCAAACCACTTTGTAAGTCTTGTTGTCGTTGAGCGCCTCGTGCGGCTCGACGCCCGCCGGAATCACCACCGGCAGCACGATGTAGCCGCGCTTTTTGCCCGGTGCATTGCGCATCACGCGACCGACCGATTGCACCACGTCGACCTGCGAGTTGCGCGGCGTGAGGAATAACACCGCGTCGAGCGCGGGCACGTCCACGCCTTCAGACAAACAGCGCACGTTGCTGAGAATGCGGCAGGTGTCTTCGGGCGGCTCGGCCTTGAGCCAGTCGAGCTTGGCCTCCTTCTGGCTGGCGTTCATGCCGCCGTCAACGTGCTCGGCTTCGCAGGTGAGCGTGGTTGAGGTTTCGTCTTCAGGGCTGCTTTCCTGATACGCCTCGACGACGGCTTGGAACATTCCCGCGATGTTTTTCGAACTGACCTTGTGCGCCCGCCCGCCCTTTTGCGTTTCGATGACTTGGCAGAAGGCGACCGCACGCTTCATCGCGTGTTCGTCGTCGGCAATGTCTTCGGTGAGGCCCTGTTTCGACAGCGCTTTCCAGCAGCCAATGATCTTGGCGGCGTCGTCCACCTTGATCTGGTTGTTCTCGTCCTTGAGCAGATTCTGGATGCGGCGGTTGACGTGCGTTTCCTCAATCGACAGCACGATGACTTTGTAGTCAACCAGCAAGCCGCGCTTGACCGCTTCGGAGAAGGTGATGACGTAGAGCTGCTTGCCGAACTGCGCCTCGTCGTCCATTGAGTACAGCGCGACGTTGTCCTTTTCGGCGGTGGCCTTGGCCGTGTCGCCATAGATGCGCGGCGTGGCGGTCATGTACAGGCGTTTGGCGGCGTGCAGGAAGTCCGCGTCGTGTACCTTGACGAAGTGGCTTTCGTCCTCGGTATCGAACGTGGCGCCCGTCGTGCGGTGCGCTTCGTCGCAGATGATCAGGTCGAAATCGGCGAGACCGTGGTCTTGCTGCGCTTCGCTGATGACGTTGATGGACTGGTAGGTGCCGTAAACGACGCTCAGGCTTTCGCTGTCATGGCGTTTGGCGATTTCGGCGGCGAGGCGCGCGGCATCCGTCGTAGCCGGATAGCGCAATTCGTGCACGACCGTCTGCACGCGGTCGTCGTCGCTATCGGCCTTGCTCTTCTTCTTGCCAACGTCACTGTCGGAACAAACCGCGAAACTATGCAGCGGCGTTTCGCTTTCCTGCGTCCACTCGGTCAGCGCTTGTGAGAGCAGCGCGAGGCTTGGCACGAGGAACAACACGCGTCCGCCGCGACCGGCGAGCGCTTCGGCGATCTTGAGGCTGGTGAACGTTTTGCCGGTGCCGCAGGCCATGATGAGCTTGCCGCGGTCACCTTGCCCGAGTCCTGCGAGCACGGCGGTGAGCGCGGACGCTTGGTGCGGGCGCAAGGACTTTTGCGGCTTTAGAACCGGCTTGGCTTGGGGCTGGTACTTGGTCCAGTCGATCTGACTGTTTTCGAGGTCGTGCAGGTCGATCTTGCTGACCGGCGGGCGCTGATCGCGCAGCGCTTCTTCGGCGTGTTCGCTCCATTGGTTCGTCGTGGTGACGATGATGCGATGCGCGAAGGGTTTCTTGCCTGACGCAGTGAAGAAACTGTCGATGTCTTTCTTTTGGATGCGGTAGTCGTGTGCGTAGTTCTTGCACTGGATCGCGTGAAATTCGTCGGTGCCTTGCGTTTTGGCAACGAGGTCGATGCCGGTGTCGCGGGCATCGAGCCCCTGCGATTTCGCCCAGTCGCCGTAAGTCCAGACATCGCTGTAGAGGTCGCGGTAGCTGGCCTCGTTACGCAGGTAACTGCGAATCAGGTCTTCGAAGTAAGTGCCCTTTTCGCGCTCGGAAGCGGCGGCGTGGCGGTAGGAGGCTAGGACGTCCTGTAACGGGCTCATGGCGGGGCGATTTCTAGTGATTTGCCCGTGGTCTGCGGTAGCGGTTTCCGAGAGTTCCTTGAGCAGCCTTTGCCGCAGAAAGCCGAAAACGTAACCGATTAGCACGTAAAGAACGTAACTATAGTGGCTAAGCACTCTGGCAGCGTGCAGGCTCTTTACCGTAACTGGATGGACAAGAATGCGAAGACGCAGTTTGCGGATCGGTTACGAAAGGCGATGATCGATGCGGGGCTGGAGCCCAAAGCGGCGGTGCTGGAGCGCGGCTTCAATTTGCATTTCTTCGGTCCACGCATCACCGCGCACGGCGTGGCGCGCTGGCTTCGCGGCGAGACGGTGCCGCCGTTCAACAAAGTGGCGGCGCTGGCGTCGTGGCTCAAAGTGCCGGTGGAAGCGCTTTACGGTGGCGCGAGCCCGAGCCAAGTACAGCAGCCGCAAACGCGCTGGGGCACTGAGATTGGGTATCAGGAGCGCGAGCTTTTTGAGGCGTTTCTTCGTCTGCCGGCGCCGCAGCGCCGCGTGGTGCGCGAGGTGATTCTGGCGTTGGTGAAGGCGCAGGAAATTTAGCGGACGGCGGCGGGCGGTGCGTTCGGGCTATTCGACGTTGGCGGACGATGTGTCGACGCATGGGCACTTTGGCTCAAGTGCAGCTTTTTTGCGCCAACGACAGCTAGGCGGTCGTTAGCGGCCTAAAAATCACTAAGTCGATATAGTGCATAATTACGCTGCAACGACCACCCGCCGGTCGTTGGAGCCAAAAAGCTGTTACCGCTGAAACGGGATGACGTCCACCGCGTCGGTGATCACCGTGTCGACACCCCAAGACCAGAGTTTTTCGGCCTCGGCGGGGTCGTTACAGGTGTAGCAGGCGACGCGCAGGTCGTGGTCGTGCGCTTCGGCGATGATCGCGGGCGTTAGCGTGCGCCAGTTGGCGTCGACAGCGATCGCGCCGGACGTTTTGCAGCGCGCGATCCAATCCCACGGCAGGGGATCTTCGAACAAGTGCGCACGGTCAAATTCCGGGGCGGCGTCGCGCGCGGCGACGAGTGCGTCGGTCGAAAACGACGAGAGCAGCGGTTTGAGCGCGGCGTGTGCTGGGTCCGAATAGAGCGCTTGTGTTTCGAGTGCGACGGCAGCGCCGGTTTCGCGTTCACGTCCAACGCACGGCTTAATTTCGGTGTTGAGCTGTACGCCGTTGGCGATGCAATATTTCGCAACGCGCCAATAGGTCGGGATTGGCTCGCCCGCATACACGCTTGAGTGCCACGAGCCGGCGTCCAAGAGCGCGAGCTGATGCCACGTCTTTGCGGCGACGCGCCCGCGCCCATCGGAGGTGCGGTTGGTCGTGTCGTCATGCATCAGCAGCAGCGTTCCGTCACCAGAGAGTTTGACGTCGATTTCGGCGGCGCGGTAACCATGCGCCACGCCGAGGCGAATCGCTGCGAGCGTGTTTTCAGGCGCACGCTTGCCCGCGCCACGGTGCGCGATGGTTTTGGGGTAGGGCCAGGTGGGGAGATTCATGGGAAAAATTTAAGTGTGGCCGACGAACGCTAAATCCGCTTGCCGGTTTCCGAGTTAAACCAGTGCACGCGCGCGGGGTCGAACGAGAGAGGGAGTTGGTCGCCAACTTTTACCTCGGTGGCGTTGTCGAGCCGGCAGATCACACGGTAGTTGGCGAATTGGCCGTACGCATACGCGTCGGCGCCGACCCATTCGATCATTTGCACGTTGACCGTGAGACGCGCTTGTGCGGCGGGGACCAACTGCAGATGTTCGGGCCGAATTCCGAGCGCGACTCGGTCGCCGTTGTTGATCGTCGATGGAAATTCGCCGACGTGGAACATGTCCCCTTCGTCGAGCTTCAAGGATTGGCCAGCGCGCGTGCCCCACATTTGATTCATCGCTGGCGTACCGATGAAGTTCGCGACGAAGAGCGACGCGGGGCGTTCATACACTTCTTTCGGCGTGCCGACTTGTTCGATGATGCCGCTGTTCATCACGAGCATGCGGTTTGACAGCGTCATCGCTTCGATTTGGTCATGCGTGACGTAAAGGCTCGTGACTTTTAGTTCGTTGTGGAGCTTTTGGATTTCTAAGCGCATGTCTACGCGCAGCTTCGCATCCAAATTCGACAGCGGTTCGTCGAACAAAAACACTTTCGGATCGCGCACAATCGCGCGCCCCATTGCAACGCGTTGGCGTTGACCGCCGGAGAGCTCTTTTGGCTTCCGGTCTAGCAAATGCGAAAGCTCCAAAATCTTCGCAGCCTTGCCGATGCGCGTGTTGATATCGGCCTCGCTCATCTTGCGAATTTTCAGACCGTACGACATGTTTTCGCGCACGTTCATGTGCGGATAGAGCGCGTAGTTTTGAAACACCATCGCGATGTCGCGATCTTTCGGCTCCAGATTGTTGACGACTTTGCCGTCGATGCAAATCTCGCCACCAGTGATCGGTTCAAGGCCTGCGACCATTCGGAGCAGCGTGGATTTCCCGCAGCCAGACGGCCCCACGATCACCACAAATTCGCCGTCGGCGATATTGAGGTTCACACCGTGAATCACATCTACGTTGCCGTAGGATTTCTTTACTTCTTTGAATTCGACTTGTGCCATCTTGTTATTTCTCGCTATCCACAAGGCCCTTGACGAACCACTTCTGCATGAACACTACGACCAGCACGGGCGGCATCAAAGCGAGCATCGCCGTGGCCATCACGAGGTTCCATTCGGTACCTGCGTCACCGCCGGAAATCATGCGTTTGATTCCGATGACGACCGTGTACATGCTCTCTTGGGTGGTGATCAAAAGTGGCCACAAATATTGATTCCAGCCGTAAATGAAAAGAATCACGAAGAGCGCGGCAATGTTGGTTTTGGAGAGCGGCAACAAGACGTCTTTGAAAAATCGCATCGGGCCTGCGCCATCTATTTTTGCCGCCTCAACGAGCTCGTCCGGCACCGTCAAGAAAAATTGCCGGAACAGAAATGTTGCCGTCGCCGACGCGATGAGCGGCACGGTCAACCCGTAGTAGCTATCGAGCATTTTCAGGTCAGAAATGACTTGATACGTGGGCAAAATACGCACTTCAACCGGTAGCATCAGCGTGACAAAAATCAACCAAAACGCAAGTGTGCGCCCGGGAAAACGGAAGTACACAATCGCAAACGCGGAGAGCATTGAAATCACGATCTTGCCCACCGCGATCACTAGCGCAGTGATGAGGCTGTTGAGCATCATCTTGCCCACTTGCGCGGTTTGCCCGGCGCCGCCTTCGAACAAAACTTTCTTGTAATTGGCCACCATTTCTGTGCCGGGAATCAATGGCATCGGCGATTGCAAGACTTGCTCAGGCGTGAGCGTGGAGGCAACGAACGTCACGTACAAAGGCAGCGCAACAATGGCCGCACCAATGCACAAGATCATGTGCGCGAAGAAGGTTGAGAGTGGACGGTTTTCGATCATTAGTACTGCACCTTCCGTTCAACGTACTTGAACTGCAAGAACGTTAAACCCACCACAATGACCATGAGCACTACGCTTTGCGCCGCGCTGGAGCCAAGATCCAAGCCCTTGAAGCCGTCGTGATAGACCTTGTAAACAAGAATCTCCGTGGCTCGGCCAGGGCCGCCTTTGGTAGATGCGTCGATGATCGCGAAGGTGTCGAAGAACGCGTAGACCATGTTCACGACGAACAGGAAAAACGTGGTTGGTGTGAGGAGCGGAAAAATAATGTCCCAAAAGCGCCGCGTGCGGCCCGCACCGTCGATTGACGCGGCTTCGATGAGCGACTTCGGAATCGACTGCAAGCCGGCGAGAAAAAAGATGAAGTTGTAGGAAATTTGCTTCCAGACGGCGGCGATGATGACCAGCAACAAACCTTGCGTTTGATTTAAGTTGTGATCCCATTCAACGCCGATTTTTGCGAGCGCATGCGTGAGCAAACCGAGGGATGGCGAGAGCATGAACATCCACAATACGCCAACGATAGCCGGCGCAACGGCGTACGGCGCAATGAGAATCGTTCGATACCAGCGCGATGCTTTGATAACGCGATCAGCTTGTGTCGCAAGAAACAGTGAAAGCGAGAGGCCGAGCACCGCAACGGCGACCGAAAAAATCGCAGTGGTCTTGAAGGATTCGAGATAAGTTGAATCGGTGAACAGCGCCGTGAAGTTTTTAAAGCCGACGAAGGTGATGCTGTTGCCGAACGCGTCCTGTTCGAGAAACGATTGGTACAGCGCTTGGCCTGCGGGCCAAAAGAAGAACACACCCGTGATGACGATCTGCGGTGCGATCAGCAGATAGGGCAGAAGCTTTGAATCAAATCCGACGCGTTTTTCCACGGGACTTTCGCGAGTAGGGCGGGCTTGGGCCGCCGGGTTTAACGACGGCGGGCAGTGCCCGCCCCACGCTGCAGCGCCCTCTCCTTCGCGGAGAGGGGAGTAGTACTACTTATTCGCTGACTGGAATTTTTCCAGTTGCTCGTTGCCGCGTTTGACTGCGTTGTCGAGTGCAGCTTTTGCGGTTTGCTTGCCTGACCAAACGCCTTCGAGCTCTTCATCAATCACGCCACGGATCTGTACGAAGTTACCCAAGCGCAGCCCGCGCGACGACAGCGTGACGTCCTTCTCGATCATTTGCTTGACCGAAACATCGGTACCTGGGTTCTTGTCGTAGAAGCCAGACTTCTTGGTGACATCGTAGGCGGCGTGCGTGATGGGCAAGTAACCTGATACTTGATGCCAGGTCGCTTGACGCTGCGGGTCGGAGAGGAACGTGAAGAACTTAGCGACGCCTTTGTAATCGCCCGCGGGCTTGCCGTTCATTACCCACAAGCTTGCGCCGCCGATGATGGTGTTTTGGGGAGCACCCGGTACGTCACGGTAGTACGGCAACGGGCTCACTGCGAATTCGAACTTCGCATTGCGCTTGATGTTGGCGTAGGCCGCGGACGACGAGGTGAGCATTGCGCATTCACCGCTGAAGAATTTGGACTCTGCTTCGTTGGTGCGCCCGCCGTAGGTGAAGTAGCCTTTTTTCATCCAATCGGCCATGTTGGCGATGTGCTTTTCATGCAACGGGCTGTTGAACATCAAGCGCGCATCGGTGCCGCCAAAGCCATTGTTCTTACTCGCGAAGGGGACGTTGTGCCATGCAGAGAAGTTCTCCAATTGAACCCAGCTCTGCCAACCGCTCGAAAACGCGCACTTGTCGCCCGCGACTTTGATTTTTGCGGCCGCCGCCATGACTTCGGGCCACGTGGCTGGAGCTTTATTGGGATCAAGGCCTGCGCGCTTAAATGCATCCTTGTTGTAATAGAAGACGGTCGTCGAGCTATTGAACGGAAAGCTGACCAAGTTGCCTTTGGCGTCGCTGAAATAACCCGTGACGGCGGAAACATAGGCTTTTGGATCGAACTTTTCGCCCGCATCGCGCATCAATTCGTGCACCGGCTTGACCGATTTCTTCGCTGCCATCATGGTGGCGGTTCCAACTTCGAACACCTGCACGATATGCGGCGGATTACCTGCTCGCGTAGCGGCGATAGCCGCGGTCATTGTTTCGGCGTAGCTGCCTTTGTAGACGGGTACCACTTTGTACTGCGATTGCGATGCGTTGAAGTCCTTTGCGAAATCGCCGACGCGATCACCTAGTGCGCCGGTCATGGCGTGCCACCATTGAATCTCGGTTTGCGCTGCGGCGGGCACTGACAAACCTAACGCGACGCCGAACGCGACCGACAGTTTCGTAAATTGGGCTGATGTGATCACAAAAAATCCTCCGTAAAACTCAGAATGGTTTACGCATTTCGTGACGACATGATGACGATCCTTTTGAGATTCGCAGCCGGCACGAGACGCTCCTCAAAGCCCATTATGCACCCCAAGCGGACGGTTTTTCTAGCCGAGCTCTCATTCATGCGCACGAATAGCAATCTGGCTAACAGCTTTAAACGCTGAGCGACTACTCTGCGGCGATCACAGCCTTGTTTCATGAAGAGTCGCTTTTGCCACAAATTCAGTGCAAATCTAGCTATGGCAAAGGACACAGGCAAAAGCTGAATCATGTAGAAAACCCGACAGCAAGGCTCCCTACAATCGTTGAAACTTTTCAATAGGGGGCGTTACTTTGGAACTCGTACTTTTTTCCGGCGGCTGGTGGGCGGCCCTCGGCTCGATAATGTTGGCCAACATTATTTTGTCGGGCGACAACGCGGTCGTAATTGCGATGGCGGCTCGGAAGTTGCCAGACGGCCAGCGCCAGAAAGCCGTGTTCTGGGGCTCGGCGGCGGCGATCTTGATGCGGATTGGCTTGACGGTGGTAGCCATCCAGCTGCTTCAGTTTCCGTATCTGAAGATTGTTGGTGCTTTTCTCTTGATCTACATCGGCGTGCAATTGTTGGCCGAGGGCGGCGGCGAAGACGAGGGGGAACACAAAGACATCAAAGATGGAATGATGGCCGCAGTGCGCACTATTTTGATCGCAGATCTGGTGATGAGCCTCGATAACGTCATCGCCGTTGCTGCCGCCGCCAAAGGCAACACGACGCTTCTGATCGTAGGCCTCGCAGTCAGCATTCCGCTTATTATTTTTGGTTCGACGCTCCTGATGAAAGTCATGGATCGCTTCCCGATCATCATCACTGCGGGCGCCGCTCTGCTTGGCTTTCTAGCCGGCGAAATGTTCGTCACGGATCCGGCAAGCAAAGCATTCTTCGATACCCTACCTAACTCACACACGATCGCGGGCATTGTCGGTGCGCTCATTGTCGTGGCGATCGGCATGTGGATGGCTAAACGACACAAAGCCGCTCATTGACCTTAACGGCTACAAAAAAAGGCGAGCAGCGCTCGCCTTTTTTATTCGGAGCGCGTTAAACGCTGCGAACACCCCGCGTGATCGTCACCCCCACCATCGCGGCGTTCTTCACGGCGGCGGGCTTACCAACGGTAACCTTCACCCACGGAGCGTGAAACTCGGTGAGCACGATCTGCGCGACATGCTCCGCAAGTCGTTCCACCGTTTTGTAACGCAATGTTTTCAATGTTTCTGTCATTCGCGCAGAAATGCTGTCGTAGTTCATGAGCCCGACAGCACTGTCATGTTCAAACGATTCGTTCGACGCGGAACCAATGTCAAGATCTAGCACCACGGGGCGCAAGCTCACGCGCTCCCAGTCGTAGACGCCCAACGTGGTTTCGCATTTGAGGCCTTTGATGAAAATGATGTCCACGTTCGATGTTGTTCCAGATGCGGTAGCGTCAAATGGCTACACTCGGTGCCATTCTAAGTAGATAAGTAGACTGGACAGGAGGGCTCTCCACATGATGTTTAGCACTGCAGATTTCGCCGCTGCCGTCGTGGCTTATCTCATCGGCTCGCTCTCGTTCGCGGTGATCGTGAGCCGCGCGCTCAATCTGCCCGATCCGCACAGCTACGGCAGCGGCAATCCCGGCGCGACCAACGTACTTCGAAGCGGCAGCAAGAAAGCGGCGTTGCTCACGTTACTCGGTGATACTGCTAAAGGAGTCGTTGCGGTGCTGCTGGCCAAAACGCTGGCTGCACAATTTGGCATTACGACTGCGGGGATTGCGTTGATCGCGATTGCGGTTTTTCTGGGGCACTTATTCCCCGTGTTTTTTGGGCTCAAAGGCGGCAAAGGCGTCGCAACGGCCGCTGGCGTGTTGTGGGCGCTCGACTGGCGCGTGGGGCTTGGCCTGACGCTGATTTGGGCGGTGATTTTCGCGGCGAGCCGCGTGTCGTCGCTCGCTGCGCTTATTGGGAGTGCGATGGCGCCTGTTTTGGCATGGGTGTTCCTCGGGCCGGGGCCTGCGTTTTACGCAGCGCTCATCATGGCGGCGCTACTCATCTGGCGGCACAAAGAAAACATCTCGCGCCTAGCCTCGGGCAAAGAGGGCAGTTTCAAGAAGTCGTGACCGGCGAGCAAGCGTAGCCTCGATACAGCGAAGCCAAATCGGGGGGCTTTTTCTCTCAGATTGTGTTGTTAGGCGTGCGCGGGGCTAGAGAGCTCCGACAACGCCCACCTTGGTCGCACATTCACTGCGTAATTGCATGTTGCCTCCGCGAGCCGTAGTACGCCAACGTGCGCAATCATCGCCCCGTTGTCGGTGCACAGCGCGACAGGCGGGTAAAACACCTGAGCCCCAATTTTCTCGGCGCCCGCCGTAAGTGATTCACGCAAGCGCGTGTTCGCCCCCACGCCGCCGGCCACAACGATCTGCTTCAGCCCCGTGACCTCTAACGCCGTGAGCGACTTGGCCACCAGCGAATCGACGATCGCCGCCTGCACCGAAGCGGCGAGATCCGCGCGATGCGGGTGATCGGGCGGCAAAATCGGCTGCGGCGAGGACACCGCGCCGCGCGCCGGAAGCGCCGTGCCGGTCAAATGGCGCACTTCGTTGGCTACTGCGGTTTTTAGTCCGGCGAAGCTAAAGTTCAGATCGCCCGAATGCAGCAGCGGGCGCGGAATCGCAAACGCCTTCGCGTCGCCGTGCTCCGCCAGATTTGCCAACAACGGCCCACCAGGATAGGCCAAACCGAGCAATTTCGCCGATTTATCGAATGCTTCGCCCGCAGCATCGTCGATGGTGTCGCCCAGCAATTCGTAGCGCCCGACGCCGTCCACGCGCATAAGTTGTGTGTGCCCGCCGGAAACCAGCAATGCCACAAACGGAAATTGCGGCGCTGTCTCGGCCAGCAACGGCGACAGCAAATGCCCCTCCATGTGGTGCACCGGAATAAGCGGCTTACCCCACGCGAAGGCCAAACTCGCCGCGAGCTGTGCGCCAACAAGCAGCGCGCCGGCCAAGCCTGGGCCTTGTGTGTAAGCAATCGCTTGCAGGCGATCGCCCGTGATTTGAGCTTTCTGCATTACGATGTCGACCAGTCGCAAACCATACTTCACGTGGTCGCGACTTGCTAACTCAGGCACCACGCCGCCGTACGGAGCGTGTAGCGCAATCTGCGAATGCAGCGCTTCGGCCACTACTTTGCCGCTTTGGGCGTCGAATAACGCCACGCCAGTCTCATCGCAGGAGGATTCAATGCCTAAAACCAGACGCCGCGTGCCACCGCCCAAATTCGCGCCCATTCCGTGATTTCTTGAGTTGATTTCCATTTCGGGTTATATTACCCGGCTACCCAGCAGAAACTTGCTACTAAACCCGCAATTGCGCATCTAGCTCATGATCATCAAACTCCGCGAAAACGAACCCTTCGAAGTTGCTCTGCGTCGCTTTAAGCGCGCCATCGAAAAAACGGGCCTCCTCACCGAGCTGCGCGCCCGTGAGTCGTACGAAAAGCCAACGACCGAACGCAAGCGTAAACACGCTGCTGCCTGCAAGCGCCACTACAAGCGCATTCGCAGCATGCAATTGCCGCCAAAGATGTACTAGATTTTTCTTCTGGGTAGAAAACGCGGCTCCTTATGGAGCCGTTTTTGTTTCTACTCCCGATTTCCGCAGTTCGACAGGAGTCTCATAATGTCCCTCAAAGAAACCCTCACTAACGACATGAAATTGGCTATGAAGGCTGGTGACAGCGGCAAGCTCGGCACCATCCGGATGCTGCTGGCTGCCGTGAAGCAGCGTGAAGTGGACGAGCGCATTGTGTTGACCGACGCTGACGTCGTGGCGATCGTTGAGAAATCGATCAAACAGCGCAAAGAATCAATCACCCAGTTCACGTCAGGCAATCGCCCAGACTTGGTCGCAAAAGAAGAAGCGGAATTGGCGGTGATCGCTGCCTACATGCCCGCACAAATGAGCGATTCGGATGTTGACGCCATTCTCACTGCGGCTGTGGCTGAAGTAGCAGCGGCCGGCGTGACCGGAAATGCTGCGATGGGGAAAGTCATGGCGATCATCAAGCCCAAGCTTGCGGGCAAGGCTGACATGACCGCAGTGTCGGGCAAAGTGAAGGCAAAGCTCGCATAGCTTCGCTCGCGCGGCAGTTCTGTTGCAGCAGGGCGCTGCTGCCCGATTCGCGCGAGTCGTGACGGAGCTTTCAAGCGGTTTGTGAGTACCATTGCCCTCTTCGGATTTGCTAGGAAGAGGCCTTCATGTTTACCTCAAGAACTTCGTCACGCGCAGCCCGCGGCGTCTCTCCGCTTCGAACGCTGGCCGTCGCCGCACTGTTGGCCTCATGTGCCCAAGCGCAAGCGCAAACGCCCCCCGCAGCGCCTGCGGTAGCCGCCAGCCCGATGGCAGGCACAGGTGCCGCGCCGGCCGCTCCCGTCCCGCCTCGTCCGTACCGCGATGTAATCAAAGACAGCAAAGAAATAGCCGGGTTTTTCACGCTGCACCAAAAAGACGAAAAAGTCTGGATGGCCATTCGGCCAGACCAATTCGACACGCTATTTTTCTTTAGCTACAACATCCCGCAGAGCGTCGGCGAACGGGGCTTGTACGGCAGCCAGATGGGGCGCTCCGCGTTGGTTACGTTCAAGCGTATCGGCAACCAGGTGCAATTGATTGCTAAGAACACTGAGCATTTTGCAGCGCCGGGTACGCCGCAAGCGCACGCTGTGTCGCAATCGTTTTCGGACAGCCTTTTGGCAAGTGCTGCGGTTGTCTCCTCTCCGCACCCCGACACCAAAGCCGTTCTGATCGATGCCAGTGCGCTGCTCTTCGCCGACATTCCGGGCTATCTCACGCGGCTGGAAACCGCGTTTCGCTTGCCGTTTGCGCTGGACGTTCGCAACACTAGCTTTGGGAAAATAAACAACAACGCAGCCCTCACGGGGCTTCGCGTCGACGCGCACTTTTCTGTGCCTAAGTTATCCGCACCGCCGCTCGTGCCCAGCCCAACACCCGTCACACCCGCGCCCTCGGCTACGCCCGACGCCCGCAGCCTCTTTGTTGGGTTTTATTACAACTTTTTGCCGCTACCGACCCAACCCATGCGCGCTCGCGTGGCTGATGAACGCGTGGGGCATTTTGTGTCGTCGCGCGTGGATTACACCGAAGACACTGCGGCGAAGCGCCGGTCGTACGTTGTGAAGCGCTGGCGGCTAGAGAAAAGCGATCCAAAAGCGGCGCTTTCCGAGCCCAAACAAGCCATCGTTTATTGGCTCGACAAAGGCATTCCTACCAAATATCGTCAAGCCGTGGCCGAAGGCGTGTTGGAGTGGAACAAGGCGTTTGAGAAGATTGGTTTCAAAAACGCAATCGTCGTGAAACAGCAGACCGACAACGATGACTTCGACACGATGGACGCCCGGCACGCGTCCATTCGCTGGTTCACCGGCGCTGACGTTGGATTCGCCATCGGACCGTCACACATGGACCCGCGCACCGGTGAAATCTTGGATGCGGACATCGCGACCGGCGACGGCTTCGCTCGCGTCGGGCGTCGTTTAGCGCGCGAAGAATTGGGCAAGCTGGACGCCTCCAGCACGCAACATTCAGGCGACCATTCCGCGCACCAGTATTGCGACCACGCGGAGCACACGGCACATGAATTCCAATACACGACGGCGTTGCTCGAAGCGCGCGGCATGGAACTTGATAGCCCGGAAGCTGAGGCTTTGGCGCGGGCCAGTTTGCGGCGAAACGTGATGCACGAAGTCGGCCACACGTTGGGACTGCGTCACAACTTTCGCGCATCGTCAATTTATTCTTTGAAGCAACTAGAAGATCCGGAGTTCACTCGAAAGAATGGCATGGCGGGTTCGGTCATGGAATATCTGGCCTTCAACGTAGCCCCCGTTGGCACCAAGCAAGGCGACATGATCAACACGACGCTTGGGCCCTACGACTATTGGGCCATCGAGTACGCCTACCGTGAAATCGAGCCCACTGAAGAGACCTCAACGCTCGAAAAGATTGCGTCGCGCTCAATTGAGCCGGCATTGGCTTACGCAACTGATGAGGACGCCGGTGGCTACCCAACGGCGGTTGGCATCGACCCGATGGTCAACCGCTTTGACTTGGGCCGCGACCCTTTGGCCTATTACAAGCGGCGCATGGTGCTCAACCGCGAGCTGTGGGATCGCGCCCAGGCGCGCCAACTCAAACCGGGCGAGAGTTACGAAAAGCTGGCGGCGACACTACAGTACGGCTTTCGCGAGCTAGCGTCGGTCGCGCCGCTAGCGGCCAAGTATGTCGGTGGCGTAACGCATTTGCGTGACCGCGCGGGCACTGGTCGACCGCTCTACGAACCGATTGCGGCGAATTTGCAGCGCGAGGCACTGAGCTTGATCACGAAAGATTTGTTCGATAGCACCAGCTTTCGCTTCAAACCTGAGTTCTTGAGCCGCATTGGGATCGATCACTTTGAACGACCTACGAATCCCGATTTTTCGGTGAGCACCGGGGTGCTCAACATTCAAAGCACGGTGTTGGATTACCTGCTGTCAGAGCCCGTTGCCGCGCGCTTACTGAGCTCCCCTGAGAAAGTCGCAGATGGTTCGCGTTTGCTGAAATTGTCCGAACTGTACGACTTGCTGCAAGCCTCGATTTGGAGCGAGCTGCGCACCGGCGGCGATATTTCGTTGCTGCGTCGTAATTTGCAGCGCGAGCATGTCAAACGCATTGCCAACGCGCTGCTTCGTCCCAGTGCTCGCGCCCCCGCAGACATGGCGAGCCTGCAACGCGCCAATGCCGTGCAACTTGTCGCGCAATTGCGTACCGCCTTGGCCAAACCTATGAGTACGGAGGCTCACGCACATGTGGCGGACGTTCTCAATGGTCTGACAGAGGCACTCAAAGCCCCTATGCAACGAACCGGTGTTTGACCAAAGTTCTCGTTGTCTCTTGCATAACTGAGTTACGCAAATGAAATAGCGCCTACGGGCCAAAGCTGTGTATCGTATCGGCCATGAAGTTCATCACCCGCCTCTCTGTAGTTGCAGCACTCATCGCCATCGCTGGGTGCGCAACTTTATTCACATCAGAGCGCAACGCGCACTACAACCCGGCGAAGTCGCACCACACGCCGGAGGGTTTCCGCAACAACTACGGCGCGGAGTTGCCGGACGGGAGCTTCCTGCGTTGGCAGTGGGAGCGGCTGCGTGACGGCACGCCGGCACCTCCGGCGGGTGGTTGGGCGAGCGTGATTCCGACCGTTACGCCCGACGTAGCGTTTCTTAAGCAAAACCGTACCGAGCGCACATTGACATGGATCGGTCACGCGACCATGCTCGTGCAGACCAACGGCGTGAACATCCTGACGGACCCGCATTTTTCCGAGCGTGCGTCGCCGGTGCAATTCGCAGGGCCGATTCGTCATGTGCCGCTAACAGTGACGGTGAACGATCTACCTGAAATCGACGTCATTTTCGTGTCGCACAGCCACTACGATCATTTGGACACCGGCTCGATTGAGGCGTTGCAGCAGCGTTTCCCCAACGCCACGTACATCGTCCCACTCGGGCTCGCCGCATGGTTTCGCGAACTCGGAATTTCAAAAATTCACGAGCTTGATTGGTGGGACGCGGTCACCTTTCGCGAGCTGAACTTCACGTTTGTGCCCGCCAAACATTGGAGCAAACGAACGCCATTTGACCGTGACAATTCGCTGTGGGGCGGCATCGTCATCGAAGCGCGCGCCGCGCTCGGTGGTGCCGCCGTGACCGCGCCGTGGCGATTTATCTACACCGGCGACACCGCGTATTCACGCGATTTCGCCGACATCGCGGCGCGCTTTCCTGGCGGGTTCGACTGGCTCGCCGTCCCCATCGGCGCGTATGCACCACGCTGGTTCATGCAGACACAGCACGTCAATCCGGAAGAGGCCGTGCAAATCATGAAAGACCTAGGCGCGCGGCAGGCGCTCGGCGTGCATTGGGGAAGTTTTGCGCTCACCGACGAAGCGCTCGACCAGCCGCCGAAAGATCTAGCGACTGCGCTCACCAAGCACGCCGTGCCGGCCGGGCGATTTCATGTCTTCAAGGGCGGTGAGATGCGGCGAATGTAGGTATAGCTTTTCGCGTTAAACGACATCTGTACGGAAGTTTTCGGCGTTTTTTATCATATGTTGACATGCCGCAAGAAACACCTGCAGCGACCGCCTGGCTGTCGTTCACGCCAAAAAGCTATTAACTACTTTCCAAGCAGCACTTTGCGGAGCCACGCCTGCCGATCCTTGCGCGCGTCCTCATTGAGCATTTCGTCAGAATCAAACATTAGGCGCGTCTTTGGCTGCGACGCCGCTCGATACAAATCCACCTGCTCCAGCGTCTGAACCCACGCGTCGCTGCTGGCGAATTGAAAGTGCAGCTTCGCTGGCGCGGCAAATCCGACCCACTTTTCCGGGTCGAGCGGTTCGATGGCGTTTAGGTAACCAATCCACGCCTCTTTTTCGAAACTCTCCCGAAATTTCTTGGCACGCGGCTGCTCGGTCACTTGTAGCCATCCGCTCGGCTTGCCCGGCGGGCTCATGAGCACCGCCGCATCCACGCGTGGGTCCACCGCGGTGAGCAAGGCCGCCGCCCACGCGCCGTAGCGATGCCCGACCACGGCGAGCTTGTCGATGTTGAATTCCGGGCGCGCTCCAGCCCAGTCCATCGCGCGGCGCGCATCCATGACCGCGTTGCGGATCACGTCGGCGTCACCTTCGTTGTTGCTGCCGCGATGTACAAACGGCTGCTTGAACGGCAACTCCACAAGGAGCGAGGCGATGCCACCGGCCGCCAGCGCTTCGGCCTCCTGAACGAACATGGCGCGCTTCACCTCCGCACCTTCACGGTGCAACCACAAAACGGTCGGATGCTTCGCCTTCGCCTTTTTGATCGGCGCGATCACGGTCACTTCAACTTCGCCGCCCGTTGTGCGCGTAAGCCTCCATTCGGTGACGTCGCAACAGCCGGGCTTGCGAAAAACGCCGCCGGCGACGGCGGGAACGGACGCCGACTTCGCGTAGTCAAACAATTGCGCGCGTTCGGCCGGTGCTTTTTCGGCCCACGCTGCGCCACTCGCCGCAGAAATTACTAAACTCGCAGCCAAACCATGAGCAATCGGACCGAGTCTGGCGCGCAACGTTAAGCCAAGCGGGGCGCACAATGAAAAAAGTCGCATGAAAGGTTCCTCCTTGATGAGACGACAGACACAAAACCCGATTAGCCCGAATTGTCGGAAACCATTGAAAAGGATTGGTCATGCTGATTAAACGTCCCACCGACATTTTGCCCTCAGAAATCACTTCGCAGGCCCAATTCAATGCGCGCCGCGATTGGATCAAGCAGGCGGCCTCGATGGGGTTGATCGCCGGCCTGCCAGCGATCACCGCGTGCACCGCTGAAGCGCAAGGCGCGCGGCTGGCCGGTGTGAAGCCCAATCCAGCGTTTCTGCTGCCTGAGGAAAAGATCAACAAGTTCGACGAATTCAAGAATTACTGCAATTTCTACGAGTTCGGCACCGACAAAACCGATCCGCCGGCTTACGCTAAGTCACTGAAAACGAGACCGTGGACAGTGGCGGTCGAGGGCGAAGTGTTGAAGCCCAAGGTGTTCGACATCGACGAACTGTACAAGCTCGCGCCGCTTGAAGAGCGCGTGTATCGCTTTCGTTGCGTAGAGGCTTGGTCGATGGTCGTCCCGTGGGTGGGTTTTCCGCTCTCAGCCCTCATCAACCAAGTGCAGCCCAAGGGCAACGCCAAGTACGTGGAGTTCGTAACGCTTGCAGACAAAGCGCAAATGCCCGGTCTGCGTGGTGGCATGCTCGACTGGCCGTACACCGAAGGGCTGCGCATGGATGAGGCGATGCATCCGCTGACGCTCTTGACGCTCGGTGCGTTCGGCGAAATGTTGCCGAATCAAAACGGCGCGCCGATTCGGATGACGATTCCGTGGAAGTATGGCTTCAAAGGCGGCAAATCCATAGTCAAAATTCGCTTCGTCGAAAAGGAACCACGCACTGCCTGGGTTAAGGCGGGGCCACAGGAGTATGGCTTCTATTCCAACGTGAACCCCACGGTCGATCACATGCGTTGGAGCCAAGCCACGGAGCGCCGCCTCGGCGAATTCAGCAAACGCAAGACGCTCATGTTTAACGGCTATGCGGATCAAGTCGCTTCGATGTATGCGGGTATGGATTTGAAGAAGTTTTACTGAGGCGGCGAATTCGCTTCTTTGCGTCAATCGACGGGTAAACAGACCCCTCCGAATCAGCGGTCTGCTGCGTTTCGCGCGTGTTTTCTAGTCGTTGGCGACGTTCTGAGGCCGAATGTCGCGTACCTGTTGAGAACATGAAGCGCAGGCGCTGAAATCACGCCATCGCCACCAACCATGCTTCCCTCCAAATGAGCCCAGACACCTACCAAAACGTTTATTTGCCTCTCGCCTACGCGCACCTCGCCACAATCGTGCCCGCGTTCATCATTGGCACCTACATGATGTTTGCACGCAAAGGCTCGCCCCTGCACCGTTTGCTCGGCAAAATCTACATGCTGCTCATGCTTGCCACGGCGGCGATTACGCTTTTCATGCCCGCACTCGTCGGTCCGTCGGTGCTGGGGCATTTTGGGTTCATTCATCTGTTCAGCGCGCTAGTGCTGATCTCGGTTCCGCGCGCCTACCTCGCTGCCAAGCGCCATGACGTCAAAACGCACGCTGGAAACATGATCGGGCTCTACGTGGGCGGCATTCTCATCGCCGGCGCATTCACGTTCATGCCGGGTCGATTGCTCAATACATGGCTATTTCATTGACCGCGTCCGCTCCAGCGCGCGCATGGCGCAATCCGAGCAACAGCGCCGTCACGAGAACTAAGTGGGCGCTGATTCTCATCGGTATGCTGCCGCTCGCGCGGCTTGTCGCGGGCTTTTTCACTGATTCGTTAGGCGCAAACCCAATCGAGTTCATCACGCGCTCAACAGGCACTTGGACACTCGTCGGTCTCGCGCTCACGCTGGCGATTACACCGCTGCGAACCCTGCTTAATTGGCCGTGGCTCGTGCGCCTGCGCCGGACGGCCGGTTTGCTTGCGTTTTTCTACGCTTTGTTGCACTTCACGACTTACATCTGGTTTGATCGCTTCTTTGATTTCGGTGACATTCTCAAAGACATCGTCAAACGTCCGTTCATAACCGTGGGTTTTGCTGCGTTCGTGCTGCTTATTCCGCTCGTGGTCACTTCAAACAACGCCGTTATCAAGAAGCTAGGCGCGAAACTCTGGCAGCGCATTCATTACTTGGTCTACTTGATCGCCGCGTTGGCCGTGATTCACTACTGGTGGCTGGTGAAAAAAGACCTCACGCAACCGATCATCTACGCAGTGGTGTTCGCGCTGCTTCTGGGCCTACGGGTGTTTTGGAAATGGCATAAGGTGCGGGCCGCTCGCGCGTAACGCCCGCAGCGGTGGCGCAAATTCATGCAGGTTTCGCATACGCTCTCGCATTGAAGCGCGCATCTGCCTAACATTGCTCGTATCGGTTGCCACAAGCGCCAAAACATTCGATTCGATACCCATGAAACGCGTTCTCGTTCTCGGCGCCGGCATTCTCGGCGTTCATACGGCTTACTTTTTGCGCCGACGTGGCTACGAGGTGACGGTCATTGACCGGCAGCCCGGCCCAGCGCTCGAAACCAGCTTTGCCAATGGCAGCCAAATCTCGGTGAGCCAATCTGACCCGTGGGCGAGCCCGCACGCGCCATTCAAGATTTTGAAGTGGCTGGGCAAGGAAGACGCGCCGTTGTTGTTTCGCCTCAAGCTCGATGTGAACCAATGGCGCTGGGGCTTGCGATTCCTCTACGAATGCCTACCCAGCCGCGCCGAGCACAATACGTTGCAGGCCATGCGTCTGTCCGAATACAGTCGGCGCACGCTGCAAATGCTGCGTAAGGAAACGGGTATTCAGTACGATCACGCCGAAGCCGGAATCATGATGATTCACTCCGACGCTCAGAGCTTCGATGACGCCGCGAAAGCCGCGCAACTCTTGATTCGTAATGGTGAGCGCCGCGATGTACTCTCAGTCGCGGAAGCGGTACGCATTGAACCCGCGTTGGCGCACACTGCGCACACGTTGGCGGGTGCGATTTACGCCCCAAACGACGAATCGGGCGATGCCTACAAGTTCACTATTGC
>DAINAJ010000029.1:1712-22530 GCA_036733505.1 Casimicrobium sp. | reverse complement strand
GCGGCGCGACGGGCGTGATTGGCATTGATTTTGACTACGAAGTGCTCGGCGAAACGAACGGCATGATGATGGTGGCTGTAAGCGGTACCGCGGTGAAGATGTGAACAGTGAGTAGTGAATAGTGAGCGGTGAGCAGTGAACGCCTCTCGCTTCATTCTCGGCATTGACCCCGGCCTGCGCAGCACTGGCTTTGGCGTTATAGAACAGACCGGCAGCAAGCTCGCGTACGTGGCCAGCGGCTGCATCAAGACCGACGACAAGGGCACGCTTCCCGAGCGCCTGAAAACCATCGCTGAAGACCTGCAGAGCATCATCAACCACCACAAGCCAGACGACGTGGTCGTTGAAAAAGTCTTCGTCAACGTCAACCCGCAATCGACGCTTCTCTTGGGCCAAGCGCGCGGCGCTGCAATTACCGCTGCCGTGCTCGCGGGCGCGACGGTCTACGAGTACACAGCGCTGCAAGTGAAGCAAGCTGTCGTTGGTCATGGCAAGGCCGCGAAAGAGCAGGTGCAGGAAATGGTCAAGCGCTTGCTCAAACTAAACACCACGCCGCAAGCCGACGCTGCCGATGCGCTCGCCACTGCCATCACCCACGCGCATTCGCGCCAAGGTTTCGGCGCGCTCGGCGCGGAGCTTTTAGCCAGCCGCAAAGTGCGTCAACGCGGCGGGCGCATGGTGTGATGTCTGTTTAGTTAACAGATACAACTTTATGCGTTCAACGACAGCCGTGTGGTCATTGTGTGCTGTTTATCAAGTATGTCGACATGCTGGATTTTGTGCGGCTAAGCGCCACCAGATGGTCGCTAGCGCTAAAAAGCCATAAACAATCTTGCGTACGTGATCGACGCTAGGGCGGGCTGCGCCAGCTCCGCCCCTAGCCGCGCAACACTTCGTCGAAACGCAACCGAAACGCTAATCTCGGTTAATGTCTCGTTCTACTTCACCAGCAGCAGCGAAATCAGCACCATGATCGGACGTCTCAGCGGCATTCTCGCGGCCAAGCAGCCCCCGCAAATCATTCTTGACGTCAATGGCGTCGGCTACGAAGTCGACGTGCCGATGAGCACGTTTTACGCCCTTCCCGCCACGGGCGAGCGCGTGATGCTCATGACGCACTACGTCGTGCGTGAGGACGCGCACTTGCTCTACGGTTTCGCCACGCACGACGAGCGCGCCGCGTTTCGCCAGCTCATCAAAGTCACAGGGATCGGCCCCAAAGTTGCGCTCGCTGTGCTCTCCGGACTCTCGGTTGCGGAACTCAATCAAGCGATCATGCTGCAAGACGTGAAACGTTTAACGCGCGTGCCCGGCATCGGTAACAAAACCGCCGAGCGCTTGCTGTTGGAACTCAAGGGCAAGGCTGTTGCGTCCAGCGGTGCGCCCGGAGCACCAGCGGCCGTGCCTAGCCCAGCCGATGATGTGGTGAATGCGCTGCTCGCATTGGGTTACAGCGAGAAAGAAGCCGCCGCTGCGTGTCGTGATCTGCCGGCAGATTTGCCGCTCAATGACGCGATTCGGCAGGCTCTCAAACTGCTATCCAAAGCGAAGTAGCGCAGTCCGCGTGAGTGGCGTTGTGTGCGCGCAACGCAAACACCGTTTGCCCTGAACCTGTCGGTCGTACGAGGTGATTCGTTTGCCACGGCTTCGTTTCGCCTTACGGCGAGTTACTTTTTGCGCCGCCAAAAAGTAACCAAAAAGCTCGCCCCGAACCCCGCTGTTTCCTGTGGTGCTCGCAACGGGCGGGACCCGCACAAATCGCCCGAAAGTTGCGCTGACGCGCAACCAGTGGGCTCATGGTGCGGGTCTACGACCGCCCGTTGCTCCGCTCCTCGGCGCGGGGTGACGGGGCGTTAGAAGCGACAAATGATCGCTTCGCGATGATTGTTTACGCGCGGGTCGGATGCTCGCACCCCGGCTTCGGATATATGTTCTTGTCGTGTACATTCATTCGATGAAGTATGTTCGATCGATTGTGCTGTTTGTTGGCTGCGCTGGCGCGATCGTATTTGGCGCGCTGTTCTTACTGTCCGTCATTTCGCCGATTCACATTGAGCGCGCTGCGAAGGAAATTATTCGCTACCAAGTTAGCAAGCGCGTAGGCGAGAAGTTCGACGCGCTGGACTCCAGCGCGCTGGTGCAGAAGGCGAAGGCACTTATCCCCGGGCTTGAAGCGCGAATAGAGCGTGGACGGGGGAAGCTCGATGAACGCGTTAGTGCTACCTTGGACGCGGCGTTTGCCAACATGCAAAACCCGTCGTGCGAGTGCCGACGATTCATGAAGTCGCTCGTTCGTTCGCAGCTTGAATCGGACGCTTCCGTGACTGAGCTGACGCGCTCAAGGCTCACAGAATTTATTCAAAGCAAATATGGCGATGTTGCAACGAATCTGTTGCGTGAATTTAGAATTTTTACAGGCAGCAGTGCTGTGCTTTTCGCGTTGTTAGCGCTCATTCCATTGGTCCGGCGAAACGCAACAGTGCAGTTGCTTCCGGTGACCATCGTGTTGTTACTCGGCTTCGCTGTCAGCGCGTGGGTTTATCTTTTCGAACAGAATTGGCTGAACACTGTGCTGTTTGGTGACTACGCGGGCTGGGCGTTCGCGGGCTGGCTGACGTTCAACGTAGCGTTGCTGTCGGACCTGCTGCTCAATCGCGCACGCATCACGTCGAATATCTTATCGAGCTTTGGCTCAGTAGTCGTCTCGCCTTGCTAACGTGCGGTAGCCCGGATGCTCGCATCCGGGTTCCTGTAGACAAATCGCGAAGCGATCATTTGTTGCTCTTAACGCCCCGTCACCCCGCGCCGAGGAGCGCAGCAACGGGCGGTCGTAGACCAAAACCATGAGCCCACCGCGCGCGGTTAGCGCGCCCTCGGGCGATTTGTTTTGGTCCCGCCCGTTGCGAGCACCGCAGGGAACAGCGGGGTTCGGGGCGAGCTTTTTGGTTACTTTTTGGCGGCGCAAAAAGTAACTCGCCGACAGGCGAAACGAAGCCGTGGCAAACGAACCACCCCATTCCATCTGACCCTTCGACGGCCTCAGGGCGAACGGTGGCAAGCACCGTCCCAGCGTAGCCGTCTACTTCCCGCTTTTATCTTCCAACAAGTTCGCCGCACCCGACCCTGCGGTCAGCATGCCAGCTTTCGCATACACACCTAGTTTCGCGCGTGAGTCTGAAATATCAAGGTTACGCATATGCAATTGCCCAATGCGATCCAGCGGCGAGAACGCCTCGTCTTCCACCCGTTCCATAGACAAGCGTTCGGGGTGATACGTGGCATTCGGGCTTTCTGTGTCGAGCAACGAATAGTCATCGCCGCGACGAAGCTCGATGGTTACGACGCCAGTGACCGCGCGGCCAACCCACTTCTGAAGTGTGTCGCGCATCATCAAACTTTGCGGATCGAACCAGCGGCCTTCGTACAGCAAACGGCCCAAGCGGCGGCCCATCGTGCGATAGTTTTCTAGCGTGCCTTCGTTGTGAATCGCGGAGAGCAAGCGCTCATAGGCGATGTACAAGAGCGCCATGCCGGGGCCTTCGTACACGCCGCGGCTCTTGGCTTCGATGATGCGGTTTTCGATTTGATCAGAGATACCAAGTCCGTGACGACCGCCGATGCGATTGGCTTCCATCACCAAGTCCACCGGACTGGCAAACTCTTTGCCGTTGAGCGCGACGGGAAAGCCGTCTTCAAAACGTACGCTGACTTCTTCTGGCGCAATCGCAATCGATTGATCCCAGTGTTTCACCGACATGATTGGGTTGACAATGCGCAAACCCTTGTTCAGGAATTCAAGGTCTTTCGCCTCGTGCGTCGCGCCCCAAATATTGCTGTCGGTCGAGTACGCTTTTTCGGTCGACATCTTGTACGAGAAGCCGTTGTTGTTGAGCCATTCGCTCATCTCTTTGCGGCCACCGAGTTCTTTGACAAACGTTTGATCGAGCCACGGCTTGTAAATTTTCAGCGCTGGATTGGCCATCAAGCCATAGCGATAGAAGCGCTCGATGTCGTTGCCTTTGTAGGTCGAACCGTCGCCCCAGATGTTGACGTTGTCTTCCTGCATGGCTTTCACGAGCACGGTGCCCGTGACTGCGCGGCCCAGCGGCGTGCTGTTGAAGTACGTTCGCCCCGCCGTGGTGATGTGGAACGCGCCGCATTGCAGCGCGACCAAACCTTCGTGCACCAGCGCTTCGCGGCAATCCACCAAGCGCGCGCCTTCTGCACCGTATTCGGTGGCTTTCTTCGGAATGTCGTCGTAATTGGTTTCGTCCGGCTGTGCGAGGTTTGCGGTGTAGGCGTATGGAATCGCGCCTTTGTGACGCATCCAAGCGAGCGCAGCGGAAGTATCGAGGCCGCCAGAAAAAGCGATGCCGACCTTCTGGCCGACGGGGAGGGAGAGGAGGATTTTGCTCATATGGAGCAAATTTTACCGGGCGGGCAGCCCGTTGTGTGGCGGGAACCGCTTCACCGAGAGTGATCGCTGCGGCGCCCACGGGTGGGACGCCACGGAGTCGGCTCTACAGCACCTTGTTGCCGTTAAAGAGGCGGCAGGATCACTTTGTCAATGACGTGGATGACGCCGTTCGAGTTCAGCACGTCGGTGGCCGCGATGTTGGAGACGCGATTACGGCCGTCGGTGATGGCGACGCCCGTTGCCGTCGCCTGTATCACGAAGGCTTTTCCTTGCACCGTGGTGATCGGCGCGTTCAGTGAAATGTCAGCCTTCAGTACACGCGCCGCGATGACGTGATACGTGAGCACCGAGCGCAACAAGGCTTTGTTAGCTGGCGTTAGCAGATCAGGACCGGTCGCAGCGGCGCTGCCAGTCAACTCTTTGGCCAATGCATCAAAGGCAGCGTTGGTCGGGGCAAATACGGTAAAGGGACCAGCGCCCGACAGCGTGGTTACGAGGTCATCGCCGTCGCTCGCAAATTGCAGGGCTGCGACGAGACTGCTGAACTCCGGCATTGACGCAATCGCGGTTTGCACGATGGTTTTGTCAGCGGGCAGCAGCACGGCATCAATCAAGTGCACGACACCGTTGCTGGCCGCGATGTCGGTGGTGGTGAGGTTTGCTTTGCGATTGCGCCCGTCGGTGATGACGGGTTTGGCCGCTACCACGTCAATCTTGAAAAAGCCGCCCGCTGCGGGCGTGATCGCCTTGCCCGACGGAATATCGGCGGCTTTCACGACGCTGGTGAGTACGTGATATTGCAGAACTGCTTTTACCAACGCCTTGTTTGCGGGCACGAGGATGTCGGGGCCTTTTGCGTTGGTGTTTCCGGTCAGCGTTTGCGCCAGTTTGTCGAACGCAGCGTTGCTGGGGGCGAACACGGTCAACGTACCGGCCGAGCCTAAAAGGTTGACCAGATCGTTGTTGTCGCTGGCAAATTGCACTGCGGCGACGAGGGACGACAAGTCGGCGGTGGCTTGCGCGGTCGCGAGGATCGATACGGGAGCGGCCGGAGTCGGCTCATGGCTGTCAGAACCGCACGCGGCGAGCAGGGCAGTCGCCGTGAGGGCTGCGGCGTAGCGAACGTACGAAGTAAGCGTTGGCAATTTCATCAGGTGCTCCAAAAAGAAAGGACGCGAAAAAACAGTTAAAAAAACTCCAGCAGCGCGGGTGCGAAGCTGGAGTTTTTGGTCAGCCTGGGTTTATTACTTCGGCATTACCACGGTGTCGATCACATGGATCACGCCGTTTGAGGCTTTCACATCGGCGGTGGTCACTTTCGCGCCATTGACGCTGACGCCCATCGCGTCGGCTTTCGCGTCGAGCGATTGGCCGTTAACGGTCGGTACCGTGCCGGTTTTCACGTCTTTGGCCATCACCGCGCCGGAAACGACGTGATACGTCAGAATCGCTCTCAGCTTGGGGATGTCCTTCAACAGGGCGTCAACCGTGCCTGCTGGCAGCTTGGCGAACGCAGCGTCGGTTGGCGCGAACACAGTCAATGGGCCTTTGCCGGACAGCGTTTCGGCGAGACCGGCGGCTTTCACGGCGGCTACGAGGGTTTTGAAATTGCCATTGGCGACGGCGACGTCGACGATAGTGCCGGGGGCAGCTGCAACAGCGGCGCCAGACATCAGGGCAACGCTGACGAAGCCAGCAAGAACGGATTTGAGGGGACGAAACATCATGATTGAACTCCTAGAATGAATAAATGGTCACAAAACAACCGACGGGTCTGAACGGGCCGTTAAAGCCGTAATTCACACTCATTAGTCAATAATTGAACTCATTAGTTCAAATTATTACCAGAAAGTTCAAGTTTGGCAACTCCTTATCGTTTGCGCCAGTTAGAAATGCGTGAGGAAGCAATCCTCGACGCGGCGCATCAGCTGCTCGGCAAGCATGGCTACGAAGAGATGACGATGGACGTGGTGGCGGCCGAGGTCGGTATCGCCAAAGCGAGCCTGTACAAGCATTTCCCGTCGAAAGAGACGCTCGCTGCGCGCACCATGACGCGGCTTTTCGAGCGCACGATGACGCGGCTCTCGGCGCTGCCCACCGAGCTGCCCGCCGTCGAAAAGCTGCGGCGGATGCTCGAATGGGTGTTGCAGGAGCGGCTGAAAGGCAGCATCCCGCACTTGCCATCGACCAACGGAGCGCTGGAGCATTCGCTCATGACGGACGAGGTGTATCTGGCGGCGCTCTTTACGCTCAACGCCGCGCTGTCCTCGCTGGTCGAACAGGCGAAGACGGACGGCGCGCTGTCGCGCGAGCTGCCGACCGACTATATCGTCACTGCAATTTACGCCCGCTCATGCGACCCCACGCTCGATTACATGCAGCGTGGCAACAGCTACTCCGGCGAGGAGATCGTGCGCCACATGTTGCACGCCTTTTTTGTCGGCGTAGTGGCGAACGCTCCCGGTGCGTCCTAGTTTTCCCTCCTTCACCTTGACGTACTGAGGCCCCGCGCATGCACGTATTTATCGGCCTGTGGAAACCCAAACAGAACTGGCACGCCCTGTCGCAACCCGCGCGGACGGCGTACCTGAGCAAAGTCACGGCGCTGACGCGGCTGCGGCTCGGTGCAAAAGCTGAAGCCGTCGCCTGGGGGCAAAACAACCATGCCCCCACGGCCGATCGCTACCAGTTCTTTTGCGTCTGGCGGTTTCCATCACCCGACATGGGCGACGCATATTTGAACGTGCTCGCGGAGAACGGATGGAACGATTACTTTGAAACCGACAGCGTGCGCGGCGATCCTAAAACGCCGTTTGATGTCATGACGCAGCACGTATTGCTGTAGGCACAGCTTTTCACTGAAAGCGCAATACACATGGCCTAGGGGACGAAGACGCAATTTGTCGATAAATTCGCTTTTGTCGCAGTGGGCCGCGTGGCGTCGCGTTTTTAGGCGAAAGGTGCGAGTTGAACCGTGCGCAAATAAGTCAGATTCCCGCGGACGAACCGGACGACGCGCGACATCGTTGCGCCCGCCGTCTTGCTACGACATCGCGGCCGGCGCCGCGAAAGCAACGGCTACTGCAGTGGCGGAGCGGTTAGCGCGATCAGCATGGCGCATGTGTTACGCATCCAAGCGAGCTCAGTGGAGGTGACAAGACCACCAGAAAGGGCGATACCAATCTTTTGGCCAGCGGGAGGGGAAGGAGGATTGTGCTCCTAGTTAAAAGCGACCTTAGCCCGCGGCTCGGACCGGCTGGTTGCGCGGGAGGCCGCGGCCGCGCGCGCTTGGGAATCAGCTCAGCGAGCCCACAAAACGCCGAGTAAAAGCAGCGCGAATCCAGCGACGCCAATCATGAACGCAGCGTTGAACACCGACTTAAGCATCCCCGCAAACGGTATCGCTTTACGAGGGTCACCGGAAAGGGGCAAGCGTGGTTCGCTGCTGTCCATCATTACTGGATCAAATCTTTTGCTCGGACATCCGATTGCGGCCGCTAACCACCGCGCGCTCGCGGCCAGCGCGTCAGTGCCCGTCGCTTCAATGGGCAACACCGCCGCGCCGTGCGCGGTACGTGCGACGAGGGAATAGCGCAACACGGCGTTGCCGCTGGTTAACCAAGAACCGGCCTGAAAGTGCGTGATGTCTTCGGCGCTGATTGTGTGTTCGTATAGTTGACGGCCAAGCACGCTGGTGCGAACGCGTACTTGGCCGTTCCGTGCCTCGCATTTGAATCGGTGCGTCAGCGCACCTAGGGCAGCGATGAAAATCGCGATACCAACGATCAGAAACGGAAGGTGGAACAACAACGCGCCCAGGGACCCCAGTGGGTTACCTCTGGCGCGAATGAGCGCGATGAGATCCACAAACACTGATTTACTCGAACCCCACAACCAAAAGCAGGCGAAGCACAGCAAGAACACGCCGATTCCGCGAAGCGTCGCGTAGCTGTGCGTCCACGTCCACACGCCCGGCGCTAGTTCGCGCGCGCCATCGGGCGCAGCGGCTACAGGATCGATTATCGCCGCCGCGTCGAGCGCGAAAGTTTCGTCGGAAGGCAGCTTTGCGCGCTCACTGCGCAGAACGATCACATCGCAGTCGACACTTGCAAAGCGCATACCGCGCACAGTCGCCGTGGCGTGCCAACGTCGGCTTGTGGTGGTGGGTGGAGCGTTGGGTTCGATTACAAACCGCGCGCTGGTGGTTAATGTGCCAGCATGCAACAACGCCGTGCGCTTTTCGCTGCGGCGAGTTGACCAACCGTCGTCGTCTTCTTGGAGGGCGAGTTCGAATTTCACTTCGCGCGTGTCGAGCGCATTGTGCTCAAGCTGCAATCGCAGCGTCACGCGATCGCCATCTTCGACCGAAATTGGATCGGCGACCAACGTGGCTTTCCCCAACCGCCAGCGTTGAATGTGCGTGAGCACCAAGCCAACTATCAGCGCCACACCGATCAGCGCGAACACGCCGCTAAAGGCCAGCGCCGACCAGGGTGCGGACGCGCGAATCATGCTGCCGAACACCAGAAAAGTGATGCCGCACCAACACACCGTAAAGAACCACAGAAGCATCATATGTGCTGGCTCGCGTCGCTTAGCGTTTCAAGGCGCTGCACAGCGGTTACTCGGGCTGATGACACACCGCTTCGATGTTGTTTCCATGCAAGTCGATGACAAACGCGCCGTAGTAGTTCGGGTGATAGTGCGCACGCAGTCCCGGTGCACCGTTGTCCTTCGCGCCGTTGGCAATTGCAGCCGAGTAGAACGCGTCAACGGCGGCACGCGTGGGCGCCTTCCACGCGAGGTGGCAACCGCGCGTCACAGGTTCGCCATACTCCGACGCGCCCTGAATAAACCACGTCGTTACTTTGGCGCCATCGGACGTATCAAAGCCCATGCCGAACATTTTTTGTCCGTCAAACTCGAATTCGTGCAACACCCGGTAACCCAACGGCGCGAGTGCGGCTTCGTACAAACGTCGCGTGGCGGCCAAGTCGGCAACACGAAATGTCATGTGGTCAATCATTAGCGCTCTCCCGGATGTTGTTTACTTTACGGTAACAAAAATCCACTTACGATCCCAGTTCTCGTTGCCGAGGTACTTCACGGCAAATACGTAGCGCCCTGGTGGTAAATAATCCTGCGTGAGTGTTTCCTGTTGCGTCACGATAGCTTGCCCGCCGACTCGCACGTCGTCGCGCGCCACTTGCTCAGACTTGCTGTCTAGGTCCTGCCCATCGAGCGCGTACACGGTAACGTCCGGCTCTTCTTTCGGCGCACCAATGATCGGCAGCCCAATGGCGGTCGGCTCGACCGTGATGTCGAGAGCCTTCTTGCCGTCGACCGGGTCTTTCACGATCCAGTAAACGTCGCGCACATTGCTGTTGAGCGTTTTGAGTTGCGCTTTCAATGCTTCAAATTCCGCTTTCTCCGCAATGACCGCGACCGGCTTTCCGCCGACCGTTGCGGTGAAGCAGCGACCGATGCGACTCACGCACGGCAGTCGATCAAAATAGCTTGCGTAGTCAGGCGCCGGAGCGGGCGCGCCGTTGGCGGCGATGCACAACATTGCCGCGCCCGCAAAAAGCGTAGCACGAAGCAAATGAGGAAAACGCATCAAGCTAAGCTAACGTGACCCGCGCAAACTTGCGCTTGCCCGCTTGGATGACGTAGGTCTGGCCCTTCGCGAGTTTGACGTGGCGATCTTCGATCACTTCGCCGTCGACCTTAAAGCCGCGCCCTTCGATTAGCCGGCCCGCGTCCGACGTGCTCGCAACCAAATCCGCCTGCTTCGCGATTTGCGTGGCGAGCATCGAGTCTTCCGCGCAGTGAATCGTGATCTCGGGCATGCTCTCTGGAGCTGCACCGCTTTTGCGCGCTTCGAATTCTGCGAGTGCTTTGTCGGCTTCCGCGGGCGAATGAAAGCGAGCGGCGATTTCTAGCGCGAGCGCGATTTTCGCGTCGCGTGGGTTCATCGCTTTGGCGGTGCATTTCGCTTTGATCGCAGCGATGTCGGCGACCGGTTTGAACGAAAGCAGATCGTAGTAATTCCACATCAACTCGTCAGAAATTGACATGACCTTCCCGAAGATTTCGCTCGCTGGCTCGGTGAGGCTGATGTAGTTGTCTTTCGACTTGCTCATCTTTTCTGTGCCGTCGAGACCGACGAGGAGCGGCATTGTCAAGATGCATTGTTGCTGTTGCCCGTACTGCGATTGCAACGTGCGGCCCATGAGCAAATTAAATTTTTGGTCGGTGCCGCCAAGCTCAATATCGGCCTTCAGTGCGACCGAATCGTAGCCCTGCATCAGCGGGTACAAAAACTCGTGAATCGCAATCGGCACGCCGCTCTTGAAGCGCTGCGTGAAGTCCTCGCGCTCCATCATGCGCGCCACGGTGTAGCGCGACGCGAGCTTGATCATTCCCGCCGCACCCAGCGGATCGGACCATTCGCTGTTGTAGCGAATCTCTGTGCGCGCCGGATCGAGCACTTTGCTCGCCTGCGCGTGGTACGTCTTCGCGTTCTCGATGATCTGCTCGCGCTCCAGCGGCGGGCGCGTATCGTTGCGGCCGGACGGGTCACCAATCATCGACGTGAAATCGCCGACCAAAAAAATCACCGTGTGACCCAAGTCTTGAAACTGGCGCAACTTGTTCAGAACCACCGAGTGACCGATGTGCAAGTCCGGGCGCGTTGGGTCGAGCCCAAGCTTCGCGCGCAGCGGCGTGCCGGTGGCTATGCTCTTTTCAATCTTTTTGAGCATCTCAGCTTCGACAAGGAGTTCGTCGCAGCCGCGCTTCATGATGTCGAGTTGGTCTTTAGCGGAGAGAGTGGCTTGGGCCATGGAATTTCTATGTGTTGTCGTTGCCCCGGCACGCGCCGGAACTCATCGCGACCGATGAGTTTTTGCGGAGAGAACGCGCGCCAGCTTCGCTTGGCGGTCGGCCATCGCACGAACGAGGGAAAGGTTAGGGGTCGCTTGAATTTTACGGGGGAGCGTCGGGGCTTCGTGCTGCGACGTGATCGCCCGCGCGTTGCGTGCGCTCGAACGGCGATTGGTGCGTAACGGCTTTTACGCGTTAACGACAGCCAGCAGGTCGTTACGGACGATTTTACTGCTATGTCGACATTCAAGAAAAACTTCACGAAGCCTTATGCAGCCGTCGTTTTAGCCAATAAGCTGCATCAACGACTTAGACGGAAAAGGTTGCGGTCGCAATAAACCGCGTTTCCACGTCACGGCGACGCTCACGACGCTCGTTCGCGTCGCCGGCGCCTCGTCGCGCATCTTGGCCAATAAGACAGCCCCCCGCGCATCGCCCCCTAGCCGTGGTGGGCGGTCGTGCGGATCCGATTGAGCCATTGTTGGCATCAACGAGCTGCGTTAGAAGTCATCAGCGCATCATTCAGCGTCAAGTGCCCCGATCGACCGGAGAACTGCGCGTGCAATTTGTTCTCTCTTGGGTAGGTCGTGCATGCGCTGTGGCGTATCTATGTTTAACGCAAAGAAGACAGCACCGTCCTGCGACTCGACCCACCCTACCCACCACCCGTAGCGTCCTTCCCAGCCAGTTTTGGCGCGCAAGATCCACTCTGAAGAGGCTTCCTTGATCATCAGATCTTTAACTAGGCGTTGATGCTCCACTTTGAAAGGTAAAGTATTGCGATACAGTTTTCGGAGGAAGGTAATTTGTTCAACCGCTGACACTCTCAAGTTTCCATCGACCCAATAGTCGCCGCGTGTCGCTGAGGCATCGGCATTGCCGTAATTCGAGTTGCGCAAATACGCGCCCGCTTTATCCTCGCCGATGTGCCGTGCAAAGCGCTGATAGACCCACAGCGTAGAGTTGCGCATTGCAGAACGCAGGTTCTGGTCTTGGTTATGTCCTGCAAAGGTTCGCTTTACGCCGTCCCACTTGAATACTTGAAACTCATCGACGACCGCGCCTGCGTCTAGCGCAAAAAGGGTGTGCGGTATCTTGAAAGTCGAGGCTGGGGAGTATCGCTGTACTGATCTTTCGCGATTGAACACGAGGGTCTTCGCGGAACCCCGGCGCTCGTCGACGATGACCATGGTGCCGGTCGCGCCAAACTCGGCGAAGTACTTGCCCCAGTCGGGTCTCTCCACCACGCGATTGTCGGCCAACGCACCGCACGAAATTACCGACGCCAACAAAAACGCCCAACACCGTTTTATTGCAACAGCGAGCCGCGTCATACCGTGGGCGTACGGATTGGCCGTAACCTCAGTTGAGCCGCCGACCGCGTGTTCGAGCGTCGCGAGAGAGCCGTCTCCGGGTTCGGTGCCCACGGCGAGGGATTCTGCGAATGTTGCGCTAGGCAGCGCTGCTGCGACTGAAGTCAGAGTGCAGCAGCGTCGTTCAGGTTTGTTCATATTCATAGTTATGACTGCTATGTGAGAGATCGTGATTCTTGCTGCGCGCCGAAGTCTAGGCAATGTATGATCGTTGAGATCAGTTCATACTTTTTCTTGGGGTATTGATGTCGCTTTCGGGCGTTTCGTTGAACACGCTGCGCGCGTTCGAGGCCGCAGCCCGGCACTTAAATTTCACGCACGCGGCAGACGAGCTGTGCGTCACGCAAGCAGCCGTGAGCCACCAAGTGAAAGCGCTCGAAGACCAACTCGGTCGCGCGCTGTTTCGACGAACCGCGCGCGGTTTGGTGCTTACTGACGAGGGCGCAGCGTTAATGCCTGCTGTCTCGGATGCGTTTGCGCAGCTCACGCGCGCAATCGACGCGGTGCGGCTCGGCGGCCCGCAGGAGGTTGTGACCGTCGGCGTCGTCGGTACTTTCGCCGTGGGATTCCTGATCGAGCGCGTCGCCGAGTTCCGCTCGCAGCACCCACGCATCGACCTACGTCTGCTAACGAACAACAACAAGCTTGACCTCGCGAGCGACAACTTGGACTTCGGTATTCAGTTTGGCGACGGTGCGTGGCGAAGCGTCGATGCAGCCCGCATCATGCGGGCGCCGTTGTCGCCGCTGTGCTCTCGTGCTGTTGCAAAGCAATTGCTGCGCGCAGATGATCTGAGCAAATTTGCACTCCTTCGGTCGTATCGTGCCTCCGATTGGAACGCTTGGCTTAAGGCGGCAGGTGCCGCGCACATCCAGCCGCGCGGGCCTGTCTTTGACGCGTCTACGCTCATGGTTCAAGCGGCGATGCGCGGCCAAGGCGTCGCGCTCGCACCAACAGTCATGTTTCGTCGCGAGATCGACGAAGGGAGGTTGGTGCAACCATTCGACCTCGAAGTCGACGTCGGAAGCTACTGGCTCACGCGACTTGCGTCAAAGGAGGAGACGCCCGCGATGTCGGCGTTTCGGGAATGGCTGCTTGGCGCGAGTTGAATTGGAGCCGCGCATTACGCGTGAACACTGCCCTAAGCCACCATGCCGGGGTTTCGCCGTGCGTTCGCGGCCGATACACAATGTTGTTAGGATAGACGCGATGCTTAACTTTATCGCCGACTGAGGCGATCTCACGGAATACACATGCTCCTCACCGACCGCTACATCGGCCTTATGTCTGGCACCAGCGTTGATGGCGTTGACGCCGTTGTTGCGGATTTTTCGGATGGCGGGGTGAAAACGCTGGGGCACGTGCATGTGCCGTTCGCCGCGCCGCTGCGCGGTGCGTTGCAGGCTTTGATGCAGAGCGGCCCAGATGAGATTGAACGCGCGGGTGACGCCTCTGTGGTGCTTGCACGAGCCTACGCGGACGCGGTGGCAGCGCTGTTGATCAAAACGGGACTGAAAGCTGAGCAAATCGCCGCGATTGGGGCGCACGGGCAAACGATTCGGCATCGACCAGAACGCCGCTTCACTACGCAACTCAACGCGCCGGCGCACCTGTCAGAACTGACAGGTATCACCGTCGTGGCGGATTTTCGGTCGCGCGACGTGGCGGCAGGCGGGCAAGGCGCGCCACTGGTGCCGGCGTTTCATGCGGCGGTGTTTCAAGGGGACGCGCCGCGCGCGGTGGTGAATATCGGCGGCATTGCGAACGTGACGTTGTTACCCGCGAAAGGGTCGTCGGATGTGGTTCGCGGTTTCGACACGGGGCCGGGCAATACGCTGCTGGACGCGTGGTGCGAGCGGCATACGGGCAAGCCGTTTGACGAGGGCGGCGCGTGGGGCATGTCCGGTTCGGTGAACGAGGCGCTCTTGGCGCGCATGTTCGCGGAGCCGTATTTCTCGCAGCCGGCGCCGAAGAGCACTGGGCGCGAACTCTTCAACGCAGCGTGGACTGACCGCGTGGTGGCCGAACACAACGCGGCCCGAGCGAGCGGCGCGCCGGAGATCGCGCCGCAAGACGTGCAGGCGACGCTCGTGGCGCTGACCGCACGGAGCATTGCACAGGCGGTCGGCACCCGCGCGGCGTTCGTCTGCGGCGGCGGCGTGTTCAACGCTGGATTGATGCGCGGCATTCGGGGCGCACGCTCAACGGCGGAGATCGGCGTCGATCCGATGCAGGTCGAGGCGCTCGCGTTCGCATGGCTCGCGCGGCAATGCTTCAACAGCGAACCAGGGAACATGCCCGCTGTCACCGGCGCGAAAGGGCCACGGATTCTGGGCGCGGTTTATCCGGCTTGAGATTTGCGGCTGATACAGCTTTTCGCGCGAACGACAGTTGTACGGTCGTTACGCGCGTTTTATCGCGTTAGTCGACTAGTATATTTTTGTGGTCGAAACGACCAGCTGGCAGTCGTTCGCGCGTAAAAGCTGTATGGATTGCAAACGCTGAACATTGCGACGTACGCACACGTGGAAGCGGGCATGCCCAATCCCACAGAGATGCCAGCGCGAACACCGTTCGACAAACAAAAACGGCACCCAAAGGTGCCGTTTGCGGTTTGCGAGGAGCGCCGAAAAGACGCTGACGCGTTACGCGCTAAACGAGTTGCCGCAGCCGCAGGTGGATGTCGCGTTCGGGTTCTTGATGACGAATTGCGCGCCTTCCAAGCCGTCGCTGTAATCAATTTCTGCGCCGACGAGGTATTGGTAGCTCATGGCGTCGATCAATAACGTGACGTCGTTCTTGACCATCTGCGTGTCGTCTTCGTTGACTTCTTCGTCGAAGGTGAAGCCGTACTGAAAGCCCGAGCAGCCGCCGCCCGTGACGAACACGCGCAGCTTGAGGTTCGGGTTCTGCTCGTCAATGATCAGATCTTTCACCTTATTTGCCGCAGCATCGGTGAAATTGATCGGGGCGGGCAGTTCGGTCATCGCATTCATTGAGGTCTCTCCTGATGAGCCAACTGGACTCACACTCCACATTATCGGGGCGCGCGCGTTGCTTTTCAACCGCGATGTGTGAAGGGGCTTAACGAGCCTTCGGCGCTTACCTGCTTAGGTCGTGGTGCCGATGCGTTTGAGCTCGACCACGTCAGCCGTGTCTTGCTGCATGTGCAAAAGACGGCCATCAATGACCGCACCCACCTGCATTTCGAGCGTGCGATAGCTCACGTCGCCGGTGATCCGCGCGTTGGGCAGCAACTCAAGATACTCGGTGGCCACGACCGGGCCTTCAACTGTGCCGTCGATCACGACGTGTGACACGCGAATTTCGCCGCTGATCTTCGCTTTTTCACTAACAACGAGCGTTGAAGGCGCTTCGCCCGTGGAATGAATATGGCCGTTCACCGCGCCATCAACGCGCAGCCCGCCGGTGAAATTGATGTCGCCCTGTATGGTGGTCGAAGCACCGATCAGGCTGTCGATCTGCCGCTGTGGCATGTGCGCTTTTTTCTTGCCGAACATGGGGAATCCTTTGCGTTATTTATTTCAGAGTTGCAGTGACTGCGTGGCTTTTGGCGTTGTACTTCCCGTCGGAAGCACGCGCATGACGAGCGACTTCAGCTGTGCATTGGCGGGCACTTTTATGACGCCTTCGACGCGCTGATAGGTCTTGAAATCTAGTGCCAACAAGGGTAGCAGATCGGCTTGTTCCTCGGGCAGATTGATCGTAATGCGCTTCCCGTTATCTTGCACAGCGGTAGCAGTCATGCTGACGCGACCTTTGAACGGCGCATCGGCGCTGCCTTGTACTACGAGGGCGCGGAAACGGTAGCTATCGCCGGTCTCGCGCTCGGCTTGCAAGCGTTGTACCGCCAGTCCATTTTTACCGGCAGTTTTGCTTCCTAGGAGTTTTTCGAAAAACGCGGCTTCTTCTTTTAGCTGCGTGTTCTCCGCCTGCAGTGAAATAATTTGCTTCGAGAGCACATCCTTTGCGCCCAGAGCCATTTGTGACGAATTCGTTAACTCGATGCTGTCGCGCTTGAGCTGCGCATTCTCCGCGCGCAGCGCGACGAGTTCGTCGGACATGCGCTTTCGCTCTTCTTCGACCTTACCGATGTTGAAGCCCGCAAAAATCCGGCCGGCATCAAATCCGCCGTAAAACAGACCGGCGAGAATTAACGCCGCAATGCCCAGAATAGTCCCCTTGACCTTCCATGACCAATGCGTGCGCACAGCGAGCTTCGGCGCGGAAATGCCGAAGCGGCGACGCAAGTCGGAAATGATGCGGTCGGAGCGAAAGAAGGCCATGCGTCGAGCGTTATGCGTAGGGCTACGGCGACAGCGGCATGGTGTCGAGTCCGGCCGTTTCGGGGAGACCGAACATCAAATTCATGCACTGCACGGCTTGACCCGCCGCGCCTTTGACTAAGTTGTCTTGCACCACAAGTACAACCACCGTGTCGCCGTCTTGCGGGCGATGCAGCGCCAGGCGCAGTGTGTTGCTGCCGCGCGTGGAGCGCGTGTCAGGCATTGCACCAAACGGCATCACGTCGATGAACGCTTCGCCCTTGTATGCGTTTTCGAACAACGCTTGAAGTTCGGCGTTGCTGAGTGCGAGCCCTTTGCTGTTGAGTCGCGCGTAGAGCGTGGAATGCATGCCGCGAATCATCGGCGTGAGATGTGGCGTGAACAGCAAACCTACTTTGTCCGTCGTCATCTCCTGCAACCGAGCAACGGTTTCCGGATGATGTCTGTGACCCGACACGCCGTAAGCCTTGAAGCTGTCGCCCGCTTCGGTAAACAGGTAATCCACCTCGGCTTTTTTGCCCGCACCGGAAACACCGGACGCACAGTCGGCGATCAAATGGCCTGCGTCAACGACGCCGGCTTTGAGCAACGGCGCAAAGCCAATCTGCATCGTGTTTGGATAGCAACCGGGGTTGCCAATAATCTGCGCGTTTTTGATCGCGTCGCGGTTGAGTTCAACGAGACCGTATACGGCCTTGGCGTTGAGCTCTGGGCAGGTGTGCGTGAGCTTGTACCACTTCTCGAACACAGCCAAATCCTTGAAGCGGAAGTCCGCTGCGAGGTCAATAATTTTTACGCCCGCAGGCACGAGCTTTGGCGCGTCGGCCATCGCCACGCCGTGCGGTGTGGCGTAGAAGACGACGTCGCATTGGGTCAGGTCAGCCGTGGCTGTGTCGCTGAAAACTAGGTCGCAGCGGCCACGCAAGCTCGGGAACATCGCGTCAAGACGCGTACCGGCTTCTTTGCGCGACGTGATCATGGTCACGGCTGCGTTCGGGTGCAGTGTGAGCATGCGCAGCAGCTCAACGCCGGTGTAGCCGGTGCCGCCAACAATGCCAACTTTGATTTTTTTGTCTGCGCTCATGAATGATGCTTTCCTGTGATCGGTGGCTGCTCGTTCGCCGAATCGAGCCCGTAATAGAACACATTTTTCTCTATGACAGCTTAAGAGGAATTAAGTGTCAAACGAACGTTTGCAAAATGGGGCCATCTACAAAAAACAAAAGCCGCGTTTCCGCGGCTTTTGTGGTTCCTTTCGCAGCTCGCGCAGCAAGCTGCGCGGAGCGGAAGGGAGCGAGCCTTGGTAGGCTTAGCGCTTCGAGAACTGCTTACGACGACGCGCCTTGCGGAAGCCGACTTTCTTACGTTCAACTTCACGCGCATCACGCGTGACCAAACCGGCCTTTTTCAGCTCAGGTTTCAACGCTGCGTCGTACTCGATCAGAGCACGGGTGATGCCGTGGCGCACTGCACCGGCTTGGCCGGATTCACCGCCGCCAGCGACCGTGACCATGATGTCAAACGATTCGAGGTTATTGGTCAACTCAAGCGGCTGACGCACGATCATGCGGCCCGTTTCGCGAGCGAAGAACTGATCAACAGGCTTACCGTTTACAACGATGGCGCCTTTGCCAGATTTGATGAATACACGAGCCACAGCGCTTTTGCGACGACCCGTACCGTAGTGGAAATTACCGATCATTTTGATGATTCCTTGGGTGGTCGATTACAGCGTGACAGCTTTGGGTTGTTGCGCGGCGTGCGGATGCGCATCGCCGGTGTAGCACTTGAGCTTTTTGAGCAGTGCGTAGCCCAGCGGGCCTTTTGGCAGCATGCCTTTAACAGCGTGCATCAACACACGGTCCGGGTATTTGCCTTGCAACTTTTCGAAGTTGGTTTCGTAGATGCCGCCTGGGTAACCCGAGTGACGGAAATACGTTTTTTGGAAAGCTTTGTTGCCGGTCACACGCAGTTTTTCCACGTTGGTCACGATGACGAAGTCACCTGTGTCCATGTGTGGCGTGTAGATGGCTTTATGTTTGCCGCGAAGACGGATCGCGATTTGCGTGGCGAGACGACCGAGCACTTTGTCGGTACCGTCAACCAGGATCCACTCCTGCTTGATGTCGGACGGCTTTGCTGAAAAGGTTTTCATTGCTTAGACTCTTTTGGTGTTTTGCGAACTACGGTGCCCCCAAAACTTCGGGAGCTGTCGTTGAGCGCTTTATTTGCCGGACTTGCCACTCAGTGTTTTTGGACTCAGAGCGGTCAGCGCGGCGTTCTTAGTTGCCTTGTTAACCTGCAAAATTCTTTGACAAAAATTGCAGCAAGCCCGCTAGTATAGCGCCGAATAAGGGCAAAGTGCAGGATTTTGTGCTGCGCCGCATACGGGCGTTTCGGCGCACCGAAAGCACAAAAGAAAACGGCAAGCCCGAAGGCCTGCCGTTAAAGATGTCTCACCAAAGGAGGAGGAAGGAGGACATCAATCACCTAGTAAGGAGGAGGAACTAGGCGATGGGTCTATTCAACCATGCTGCACCGCACAAGTCAACACTGTTTATTGCTTCGCAGCAATAATTCTCTAGACAACAAACTCTAACCAATCCGGTGTCCGGAAAAAACTTATGAAATCAACAATCAAGTGGGTCGATAACGTTCAATTTGTGGCCGAAACAGGCTCCGGTCACGCGCTGGTCATCGACGGCGCGCCGGAATACGGCGGTCGAAATACCGGCGCGCGGCCAATGGAGTTAGTGCTCGCTGGCGCGGCGAGCTGCATGTCATTTGATGTGGTGCTGATGTTGCGGAAGTCGCGACAAAATTTCACGAGCCTGCACGTCGAGGCCGACGCACAACGCGCTGAAACCGACCCAAAAGTCTTCACTGCAATCAAGCTAACGATTAAATTGACCGGAAAAGGGCTTGATCCGGCGGCGGTTGAGCGCGCAGTGAAGCTCTCTAAAGAAAAATATTGCTCCGCAACAGCGATGCTCGGGAGCACGGCGACAATTACGACCGAAATCGTGATTTCGGAGGCCTGATTGGTGTGTCTGCGAGGACAATAGCTTTTTGGCTTAAATGACCAGAAGGCGGCCCTCAGCGCTATTTTTTCGTGACATGTCGACTCTGCGCTAAAGCTGCGACAAACGACCGCCTGACGGTCGTTTGTCGCGAAAAGATGTTGATGCGACGCTAGTCGAGCTTGACGCCCGCGTTCTTCACGAGCTTCGCGTACTTTTCCATCTCGGACTTGAAGAAGGCCGTAGCTCCTTCCGGCGTGCTGATTGCGATGTTGTTGCCTTGCTTGTTCATTGTTTCTTTGACTTCGGCAGACGCAAAGGCGCCTGTAAACGCTGCGTGAACGCGTCGGACCTCGGTCGCTGGTAGGTTCTTCGGACCAATCACCGCGAACCAGCCCTCAACGATGTAGTTCGGCAACCCTTGCTCGGCAAACGTGGGGATTTCGGGAGCAGCGGCGAGACGCGCTTTGCTTGACGTGCCAATGGCGCGCAATGCACCGCTTTTCAAATGCGCTTGTATCGCGGGCAGGGCGAGCACGCCAAATTCCACCTGACCGCCGATGAGATCAGTAATCATCGGCCCGACGCCTTTGTACGGGATGTGTTTCGCTTTTACGCCAGCTTCGTCTAGAAACATCTCCGCGGCGAGATGAAGAATCGTCCCGTTGCCGCTGGAGGCGTAGTTCATTGCATCAGGCTTGGCTTTCAAAAGCGCGATCAGCTCCTTTGAATTCTGCGCCGGCACTTTCGGATTCACGACCAACACCATCGGCGTGGTGCCCATGACCGCAATGGGCGTGATGTCGTTGATCGGGT
>DAINAJ010000029.1:0-1612 GCA_036733505.1 Casimicrobium sp. | reverse complement strand
AACACCATCGGCGTGGTGCCCATGACCGCAATGGGCGTGATGTCGTTGATCGGGTCGAACGGCAGCGATTTGTAGACGCTCGGATAGATCACGTGGTTATTCGAAACGACTGAAAGCGTTGCGCCGTCGGGCGCGGACTTCACTAACGCGCTCGTTCCGACGATGCCACCCGCGCCGGGCTGGTTGTCGATAACCACTGCACCGCCGAGCGCCGCAGCGAGCGACTTGCTGCTTGCGCGTGTAATCACGTCAACACCGGAGCCCGCGGCAAAGGGCAGAATCAGTTTGGTGAGCTTCTCGCTCTGCGCGAACGACGGAAGTGCGGCGGCGAATGTGAGCGTGGCGAGCGCGCCGAGCGTCGAGCCGAGAACGTAGCGGCGTGTGAATTTCATAGCAATCTCCTTATTGATTTCGTTTCTGTGTGGGTGCGGCATTTGTCGCGCTTACCGCTTCTGGGTTAAGCAACCGAGTGCGTCTTCATCAGAGTCTCGATTTCTTCTTGTGGCAATCCCAATTCGGCTAGCAACTCGCGCGTATGTGCGCCGCGCGTTGGCGGGTCGAGGCGTACGCCCAGGCGCTGGCCATCCATCGTGAACGGCAGGAGCGTTGCACGCGCGGTTTCGCCTGCGTGTTCGCCGTCGGGCAATGTGATGTCGGCGAGCGCACCCGTGGCGTTAAGGTGTTCGTCGTCGAAAAGTTCTTCGGGCTTGCGGATTGGCGCAAATGGCAAGCCTGCTTTTTCAAATTCGGCCGCGAGATGTGCGGCGGAAAGCTTCGACAACCGCTCGCGAAGCACAGGCATCAGCGTTTTTCTTTGCTCCACGCGTTCGTTGTTCGTTGCGTATCGTGGGTCGGCCAACAAATCGGCGAAGCCCAGCAGATGGCAAAACGTCGACCATTGCGCATCGCTTACCGCCGCGAGAAAAATTTGTTCGCCGTCTTTCACGGTGAACACGTCGTACACCGCCCACGCGGAAATGCGATCAGGCATCGGCGAGGCAGGTTTGCCGGTGATCGCGTATTGCAGCATGTGCTGACCGACGAGAAAGACGTTGTTTTCAAAGAGCGCGGACGCAATCTCCTGCCCCTTGCCGGTGATGCTGCGTTGCACTAGCGCACCGAGCGCGCCAATCGCGCCAAACATGCCGCCCATGATGTCGTTCACGCTTGTGCCCGCGCGCAACGGGTCACCGGGGCGGCCGGTCATGTACGCGAGGCCGCCCATCATCTGCACGACCTCGTCGAGTGCGGTGCGGTGTTCGTACGGTCCAGGCAAAAAGCCCTTGCAGGTCACGTAAATCAGGCGCCCGTTGACTTGGCTGAGCGTTGCGTAATCAAGCCCGTACTTCGACATCGTGCCCGGCTTGAAATTTTCTGCGACAACGTCAGCGCTCGCTGCAAGTTTGCGCGCGACCGCTGCGCCTGCCGGGTTGTGCAGATCAATCGCGATGCTCTTTTTGTTGCGGTTGAACATCGGAAAGAACCCAGCGCCGGCACCCAGCAAATGCCGCGTGCGATCTCCCTCGATCGGTTCGACCTTAATCACCTCTGCGCCCATGTCGGCCAGCACCATGCCGCAGGTCGGACCCATGACCATGTGCGTGAATTCGAC
>DAINAJ010000028.1:0-22579 GCA_036733505.1 Casimicrobium sp. | reverse complement strand
ATTTCAATAACAACAATATGACGCTCCTGGGCAGTTGCAATCACTGCCACACGCTAAATCCGGCAGCTGGCAAGTTCGGCACCGGCGGGCTTATGTCATTTGAAGGTTTCCGGATCACTGAAAACTTCAAAGTGCCGCAGCTTCGCAACATGTACCAAAAGCTCGGCATGTTCGGCTTCAGCGGCAACACGGGTGAACCCAATCGCGGCCCGCAAATACGTGGATTTGGTTATTCAAATGATGGGGGCATCGATACGCTGGCGAATTTCTTCAGCGATCCCGTGTTCAACTTCCCCGCGCCTGCCGCCACGACCCGCGACCAAGTCGGCGCTTTTATGCTCGCAATGGATAGCGACTATTTGCCCATCGTCGGTCAGCAAATGACTTGGCGGCCAGGCGCGAGTAGCAGTGACGAAGCAAAGCTCACTTTACTGAAGCAACAGGCGAGTACGATCGCGCCACGCACCGCCTGCGATCTGCTGGTGCGTGGTACGGTCGATGGCGTGGCGCACAGCGGTTTGATGCAGAGCGATGGTCGTTGGCAAATGCGTGCAGGGAATATCCTCGACGATACAGCGTTGCGCGCACTGGCCAACCCCAGTGAACCCTTGACCTTCACCTGTTTGCCGCCAGGCGAAGGTAAGCGTGTTGCGTTCAATGGTGGGCCGGTAGCTGCGGGCGCAGTGATTGAATACTATTTCGCGCCACTAGATCAGTACTTCATTACAGCCAATCCAGCACATATTGCACTGCTCGACAGCACGCCGGCGGCAGGTTGGTCACGCACTGGCGAGTGGTTCAAGCAAGGCGGTTCCGCACCTGTCTGCCGCTTCTACGGTAGCACGTCTCCGGGGCCGAATTCCCACTTCTACACGGCTGTACCTGCCGAGTGCGATCTGCTCAAGAGCTTACAGGCGAGCACACCCGCCACGCAGCAGCGGCTTAACTACGAAGGACTTGATTTCGTGACGACACCGACCGTGGGCGGCGTGTGCCCGCCTGAGACTGTTCCGGTGTATCGCGCGTATAACAACGGCGTCACACGCAATCGCGACGGTAATCATCGTTTCACAACTAATCTGAGCGGCATCAACGATGTGGTTGCGCGGGGCTGGGCCAACGAAGGCGTCGTGTTTTGCGCACCGCCCAAATGACGGCGTAACGACGTGCCGAATCGACGCGATCATGGCGGGGACTGACGTGATTTCCATGAGAATACTTCGCGCAGAAAATATTTTCCGTTGCGTGTCACTTGTGCGCCATGTGATCCGTCCATTGTTTTATGCACAAGAAAAGTCGCTGCATCAGCACAGCTGACAACTGTACGCCGCATTGACACCCATATGCCTCGCAGCTACGCTCACGACATGTTTTCATTCTCATGCACGCCTACCGCTACTCGCTCGAACGCCCATCCGTGGCAGTGCAAGCGGCTCATTGCGTTGTTTTTTCCCCTCTTCTTTCTCGTCGCCTGCGCGGAGTCCTCGATGGCCAAATATGTGTTGTGTTCTGCAATGACCGGAACCATCGTGATGAACGGCGCGCCCGTGGCTGATGCTCGGGTGGTTCGACGCTACGACTGGCACTGGGGTAACCAGCGCGCGAGCGACGAGACGGTCACGGACAAACAGGGACGCTTTTCCCTGCCGGAAATTACTGGGAAATCCATGTCAGCGTGGTTGCCACACCAACCCAATATCGATCAGGATATCGAGGTTTATGTGGGTGCCCAAAAATACGAAATTTGGGCTGGAAACAAGTTCTCCTACGAACCCGGCTCGGAACTAAAAGGGAAACCAAAGCCCCTGCGATTCGACGTCCTCGGTAAAGCCGTCACTCACGAGCACATTGTGGGTCGTTTTTCGATGGAGCCCTAGGACTTTTATGCCGCAACTAACCCCCTCTCAGGCTGCCGAGATCGCACTTGGCACCTATGTGCTGAAAAACCGAACGGTCTCTAGCGTCACCACCGCTTCGAGCGGATTGCGTGCTCAGGGAGATAACCTGCTCGGCATCAAAGACATGTTCTCTGCCAACGATCAAGACCAGCTGCACGGAACGAGCGGCGTTCCGATGTTCAAGCAGCTCACGGGTTTTGGTTACATTGCGCAAGGGGTGGGCGCGCACAAAAATGAAGCCTTAGTCGCGCTTCGCGGGACGGATATCGTGCCGGATTGGCTCACCGACGCAACAATCGGCATATCGAGTGGCCCCACGGGAACACCCGTGCATATGGGTTTCAACAGCACGTACCAGTCGTTCGCGCCTGAGATACAGGCTTACTTCAAGTCACACCGACCGACAACTATTCATTGCGTTGGTCACAGCTTAGGGGGCGCGCTAGCAACGCTCGCCGCGGACTACTTAAGCGCGAACACCGGCGCCATGGTCGAGCTATACACATTTGGCTCGCCGCGCACCGGAGGTCCGGCGTTTGCGCGCGGCGTCAGCGAACGGCTGACGTCAGCGCGAATTCATCGCGTATACCATCCCGCCGACCCGGTGCCGATGGTGCCATTGTGGCCATTTGCGCACGTCCCGAAAGGCGAAGGCGGTTTGGCGATCGCTACGAGCGAAACGACGCGAATCGCGCCGAGCGCTCATTCGATGAGAGACTCCTACGTGCAGGGCATGGTCGGCAAATCGTGGGGCCAACTCAAAAGCAATGGCGCACAAACACTGACTGATCGACAAATTCGCGCATGGTTAACGCGCGCGTCTAAGGGCGGCGTGTTGTCGTGGAATGCTCGCGTTTACGAAATGATTGGTATTGCACTTGACTGGATACTGCGTCAATGCGGGACGGCGATGGTAATCGCGCTGCAAGCAGCGATTGGCGGCACCATCACCATGCTTGACCAACTCGCTTATTTGCTAACGCGCGCCGTTGAAATCTCTCGCGAAATCTCGGGGTACGTGCAGTCGTTGATTGTGATAATTTTGAAGTTCATTGGCCGCACTGCGGCGAAAGGTGTATCACTCACCGAGCAGTTCATTCGTTGGGTGCTTGATGTGATGATGTCCACGATGCGCTCAATGGTCAGCGGTGCACTGAGCGTCTTGCGCTGACGGAATTTCAAACACGGTGAAGCGCGCAGCAGCACTAGTTAGAGCGCATCTTGAAAAGCCACCTTGGGGTGGCTTTTTTCCTTCCTGACATGCAGCGTTCTCAATCTCGAACCCTCGGAGCAACATCGCAAATTCAAGTCCTCATAATGACGACGAGGCAGCGCTCTCGCGCGGCACGCTTAGCAATCCTTTTTTGATCCAAGCTAGGAGCACAGTTATGAGACTTCAGTCGTTTACGCGTCGTGTCGCTGCCGCAATTTTTGCGGTGCTAAGCACGCTCGGTGCCGCGTCCGCCGCGGACTATCCAGTACGCCCAATAAAGTGGGTGGTGCCGTACCCGCCTGCGGGCACGACCGACGTATTGGCGCGCATCGTTGCACAGTGGCTTACGGAAAATATCGGGCAGCAAGTTATTGTCGAAAACAAACCCGGAGCTGGTAACAACATCGGTACGGAGTTCGTCATTAACTCCCCGCCCGACGGCTACACCATGCTCTTGGTGAATCCTGCCAATGGCATCAACGCTTCACTGTACAAAAAACTCTCGTTTAATTTCATTCGCGATATCGCTCCGGTCGCAGGCCTCGTGCGCACACCGAATGTGATGGTCGTAACCAACAGTCTGCCGGTAAAAACGGTTGCAGAATTTATTGCGTACTGCAAGGCCAACCCCAGTAAAGTGAACATGGCCTCTAGTAGCAGTGGCACCTCCACTCACCTCTCGGGTGAGTTGTTCAAGTCGATGACGGGTTGCAATATGGTGCACATACCCTACAAAGGCGCTGGACCGGTGCTCGCTGATTTGATCGGCGGACAAGTGCAGGTGTTTTTTGACAATCTGCCGTCGTCTGCGGGCCACATCAAGTCGGGCTCGATACGTGCGCTCGCGGTGACCTCGACGGCGCGCGTCGCATCCTTCCCAGACCTCCCTACCGTAGGCGATACGGTGCCGGGTTACGAGGCGACGGCATGGTTTGGTGTCGGCATGCCGAAAGGCACTCCACGCGATGTCATCGAAAAAATGAACGCGGCTTTCAACCGTGCGCTTGCGGACCCAAAAATTCGTTCACGCCTCGCGGATCTAGGCGGCAGCCCGATCGCAGGTTCACCCGAAGACTTCGGCAAAGTCATCGTGTCCGAAACTGAGAAGTGGGCAAAAGTAGTGGCTTCATCCGGTGCAACCGTCGACTAACGCCAATTTGCTACCCAGCAAAATGCCCAGACTAGCTGGGCATTTTGTTGTCAGCGTGCAGACTAAAGTGTCGCTATTCGAGCTTTATGTTTGCGGATTTCGCAAGTGCACGCCATTTCGCAGTTTCGGCCCCGAGAAACTCCGCAAACTGGTGTGACGACATCGCGCGCGGCTCTGCGCCCTGCGCCAGCAAACGATCACGAATTTCAGGGATAGCGAGCGCTTTACCGAATTCGGCGTTGAGTTTGGCGATCACGTCGGGTGGTGTTGCGCCCGCAGCAAGAAGGCCTTGCCAAGAACCAGTGACGAATCCAGGATAGCCCGATTCCGCAACGGTCGGCACATCGGGTAATGTTGGCCAACGCTTATCGCTCGACACCGCGAGTAGACGCAGTTGTCCGGTCTTCACCATTGGCATCGTTGCGAGCATGCCGTTGAACATCACAGGCGCGTGCCCCGCTACCACGTCGGTGAGCGCTTGTGAACCGCCTTTATACGGCACGAATATCCAGTCAATCCCTGCACGCGCGGCAAAGAGAGCCGCGGCCAAATGCGGCGCGCTACCCGCACCAACTGTGGCGACACTAAAGCTTCCGGATTTTGCTTTGGACGCTGTGACTAATTCGGCTAATGATTTGATCGGTAGCGAAGAGTTAACCACCGCAAGGTGTGGCGAGTACGCAATCATCGTCACTGGCGCAAGGTCTTTCTGCGGATCAAACGGCAGTTTTGCGCCGAGCGCGGGCGCGCTGGTGATTCCTCCCACGTCAGCGAGCAGCAACGTCAGGCCATCGGGAGCAGATTTGGCCACAAGGTCGCTCCCCAACACGCCGTTCGCACCGGGCTTGTTGTCAACTACCACGGTTGCGCCAAGTGATTCGCCAACTTTTCCAGACAGCGCACGCGCCAGAATATCCGACGTGCCGCCAGGAGAAAACGGCACGATGATACGAATAGTCTTTCCTGCCAAATTTTGCGCAGACACACTCGCAACAACACACGACAATGCGATGGCGACTAGACCGGAAACGGATCGGGGAAAACGACGCATGAAACCTCCTTGAATGGTTGCTCCATGCAACGCGGGATGCCTGTCACGCTCAACCACGGTTTCAGAAATTTCGTTGTGCGCTGTGCCCGCGGTTAGCCACGCAGCGCCGCCTCAATGGCAGCCACGTCAAGCTTTACCATTTTCATCATCGCCTCCATGGCCCGGCCGGCCCGCGCCGAATCGGGGTCACTCAGTGCGCGGCCCAGCGCCTTAGGCACGATCTGCCACGTCACGCCGAATCGGTCTTTCAGCCACCCGCAGTGGCTCGCCTCGCCACCGTCAGCGAGTAGCGCGTTCCAGTAGTGATCGACCTCGCGCTGATCTTCGCAATTCACGAACAGCGAAAGCGCTTCGTTCAAAACGAAATGTGGTCCGCCATTGAACGCGATGTACTCCTGCCCCGCGAGATCGAATGTCACACTCATGACCGAGCCTTCGGGGAAGTGCGTGCCTTTGCTCCAGCGCGCGACGTCAACAATTTTCGAGTCCGCGAACAGCGAAACATAGAAGTTAGCGGCCGCCTCGGCGTTGTTGTTAAACCATAAGAACGGGGTTACCTTGTTTCGCGGTTGGATCATCATGATGCGCTCCCGTTGTTCGATTAAAGCGTGGCCGCAAGGGCCGCGAGTTGGTCCGTGGCAATGCCCCAACCCACATGAAATCCCATGTCTTCGTGGGCCTTGCAATCTTCGGCGCTCCAATGTCGTGCTCGGGCGGTGTAGCGCGTTTTTCCGCCTTCATCCTCAAAGGTAAGGATACAGACGAAAAATGCTTTCCCCGACGGTATCCACGCCTCAGTAAATGCGTCGGTGAACACTAGCTTTTCGTTCTTTACGACTTCAAGATAAATGCCTCGGTTGGGCATCTCGGTGCCGTCCGGCCCCTGCATGACAATGTTGCTCGAACCACCGGCACGAACATCGGTCTCGGCGCGAATGGTTTTCCATGGCGGCGGCGTGAACCACTGCGTGATGAGCGCGGGCTCCGTCCAACAGCGAAATAGTTTTTCGCGCGGGGCGTCGATGAGGCGCGTGAGTGTCAACTCGTGCGCCGTGGTTGCAGGAATGAATAGTGATGACATGATGACTCTCTCCTCGTCCAAAGTGAGTTAGATCGCAACGAGCACTTGAAAGCCGCCGTAAATTAGTCGCTTGCCGTCGAGCGGCATCGGATTTTGTTCCTGTGACATGCGCGGATCGGTCATCAATTTCTTCCATGCTTCATCACGCGAAACCTTCGATTCCCAAGTAATCCATGAAAACACGACTGTCTCGTTCGCTTCACATTTCACGGCCATCGGAAACGACGTGAGCTTGCCTTCCGGCACATCATCGCCCCAACATTCCACAACGCTCAACGCACCATGTTCTTTGAACAACGCAGCGCTGGCGCGTGAGTATTTCTCATAAGCCTCACGATTGGCCGTCGGAACGGCGCATACGAATCCATCGACGTAGTTCATGGTTTGCACTCCGGTGTTGTTGCCATCATTTTCATCATCGCATCGCGGGTTTGCTCGGGCGTTAAATCCACTTTGTGCGTAGCCAATGCCCAGCGGTGGCCGAATGGGTCTTTGAGCTGGCCGTAGCGATCACCCCAGAACATATCCGCCACCGGCATAGTTACTGTCGCGCCAGCGGCGATCGCTTGAGCAAATGACGCGTCAACATCTTCCACCTGCAAGTGAATCGTGACAGGTGAGCCCTTCAACGCGTGCGGGTCAAGCGCGCCCCATTGCGGAAAGTCGTCGGCTAGCATGAGCTGCGAGTCACCAATTTTCACGCACCCGTGCATCAGTTTCCCATCAGGTCCGGCCATGCGAAACATCTCGACCGCATTGAACGCCTTCTTGTAGAACTCCATCGCTTCCGCTGCTCCGGCGCAAGTGATATGCGGCGTGAGCGAATGCATTCCGTCGGGAATCGCTTTGACTTTGTTGTCTGATTGTGTACTCATGATTTCTCCTTGCTTTTTGCTTAAAGTGAGTGGATTCGTGTGAAAGTCTCTTGGTGTATATCGCCGGTTCGTTACCGCTTCTTGGTGGTTTTTCCTGTTGCGCCCCTCGCAATTGGATTCGTGGGTAACCCGGGCTCAGCGTCCTGCACAATGCCCAGTAGTGACGCCACATAGCGCCGCAAGTGCGCGACGCAGTTCGCAGCGATCTCCGCGCTCCCACGTGCCTTCGCGAGGATGAACGCACCCTGTATCGCGGCCTGCGTGTAGAGCGCTACATCTTCCGGCTGCCACGGCGCGTCGGGCGCGTACTGCGCCTTCGCTGCGGCGATGTCTGCGGCCACCACACGCGCGTGCAAAGTAATGCCGTGTTCACAAGCGTCGCGAATGCGCGGATGCGTCTCGAAAGTTTCCTGGACCATCGTACCGAGCAAGCACGTGAAGTCGGGCAGTTCGCCTTGCAAAATCGCCGAACGAAAATCGATGTACGCAAGTACACGTTCGCGCGGATCGACAATCTGCGTATATGGTGCCTGGGCGAAGAGCCCGCCAGTCAGCGTGTTCCAGTGCTCAACGGCCGCAAGTGCAAGTTCTTCTTTGCTCTTGAAGTGATGAAAAAAACTACCCTTGGTGACGCCAGCTTCCGTGCACAAGTCATCAAGCGTCGTCGCCACATATCCCTTGGTACGAATGACCTTCAGCGCCGCATCGAGCAGTCGAGTTTTTGCGGGGGCAATGGTGTCTGACTCAGTCATGGAACGATGGGGTTTTTGTGCAAATTGAGAAACGACACGCAACCATACCAACCAGTCGGTATGGCGTCAAGTTTGGTGCGTTTAACTGGTAACAGCTTTATGCAGCGCTCGACCGTCTGTATTCACTGTTAGCCACATTAGTGCGTATATCGACTTCATTAAAAAAGTGGCGTAAATGACCGCTCGACAGTCGCTCGACCGCAAAAGCCATAAACGACAATCGCGGGCGTTGGTCGCACTGCTCCTCCGGCGCGCAAGTTCACAGAAACTAAAAGTTCGTGCGTGCCGGTCTCAATTCGGAACAACCCGCAACGAACGGGGATAGCGCAAGACTCATAATCACCATTCGATTTAACAGGAGCCCGCCATGCCTCAATTGAATGTCAACGGCAAGATGCTTGATTACGACGCCGACGAAGGCACCCCACTGCTCTGGGTCTTGCGCGAACAGCTCGGACTCACTGGAACCAAATACGGCTGCGGCGTTGCCGCGTGTGGGGCGTGTACAGTCCATATCGACGGCGTGCCGGTTCGTTCATGCGTGATGCCAGCGTCGGCGATGAAGTCTACGCAAAAGATCACCACGATTGAGGGCCTCTCGGCCGACGGTTCGCATCCCATTCAGCGAGCATGGCAAGCGCTTGATGTACCGCAATGCGGCTTCTGCCAGTCCGGCATGATCATGGCCGCAACGGCGCTCGTGAAAGCGAAACCCAATCCCACGGACAAAGACATTGACGAGGCGATGACCAACATCTGCCGCTGTGGCACGTACAACCGCGTACGCAGCGCCATTCACGTTGCCGCACGAGAAATGGCCGCTTCAAAGTCCGGCGCGAAATTAAAGTCGATTGGCGAAATCGGCAAAACCACGTTAAACATTGATCACACGACTGGAGGCAAAGCATGAGCACGTCGCTTCAAACCGCAAAGCTCGCGCAGCCCTCACGCCGCACCTTCCTCAAAGGCAGCGCCGCTGCAAGCACGGGCCTAGTGATTGGTTTTTACGTTCCACTGCTCACGCAAGAGGCTCGCGCACAGGGCGCGGCAACCGTGGCGCCAGAAGTAAATGCTTGGGTGGTGATTCAACCGGACGACAAAGTGGTCGTGCGGATTGCGCGCTCCGAAATGGGTCAAGGGACGTTGACCGGTCTCGCACAGATGGTGGCCGAAGAGCTGGAATGCGACTGGTCCAAGGTCGTGACTGAATACCCAACGCCTGGGCAAAGCCTTGCGCGTCAACGTGTTTGGGGTGATTTCTCAACCGGCGGCAGTCGCGGCATTCGCATGTCACATGAGTACGTGCGCAAAGGCGGCGCAGCGGCGCGCATGGTGCTCCTGCAAGCGGCCGCCAACGCGTGGAGCGTTCCTGCATCCGAATGCACTGTGGCAAAAGGCATCATCACCCACGGCCCAACGAAACGTACCACGACATACGGCAAGGTTGCGCTCGCAGCGGCAAAGCTCGAAGTACCCAAAGACGTACCGCTGAAAAATGCGAAAGACTGGAAACTCGTTGGCAAACGCCTCGCGCGCCTAGACACAGCTGACAAGACCACCGGCAAGCAAATTTACGGTATGGACTTAACACTTCCCGGCATGCTCAACGCCGCCGTGAAGGAATGCCCCGTGTTTGGAGGCAAGGTCAAAAGCGTGGATGATGCCGCCGTACTCAAGCGTCCCGGCGTGAAACGCGTTCTACGCATTGGCGACACAGGTGTTGCGGTAGTGGCTGATACGTGGTGGCGAGCGAAAACTGCGCTTGACGCTTTGAAGATCGAATGGGACGAGGGTGTGAATGCGAACGCCTCCAGCGCGAGCTTTGCAGCGAGACTCAAAGACGGACTCGAGGCCAAAGACGCCGTTGTCGGCAATAGCGTTGGTGACGCCCCTGCCGCCATAGCAAAAGCTGCACGCAAAATCGAAGCGGTGTACTCCTACCCGCATCAGAACCATGCGTGCATGGAAACTATGAACGCCACAGTCAAATGGACACCAGACCGGTGCGAAGTGTGGGTTCCTACGCAGAACGGCGAGGCGGCGTTGGCTGCGACCGCGGAAGCAGCGGGGCTTAAGCCCGCACAATGTGAGGTGTACAAGATCCACCTCGGCGGTGGCTTTGGCCGACGCGGCGCGACGGACTTTATCCGCACAGCCATAAGCATCGCCAAGCAAATGCCTGGCACACCGATCAAGATGATTTGGTCGCGCGAGGAGGACATGGCGCAGGGTCGTTTCCATCCGGTTACGCAATGCAAAATGGTTGCTGGACTCGATGACAAAGGCGAGATCACTGGCTTAACGATGCGCATCAGTGGTCAGTCGATTCTCTCGTTCGTCAACCCACAAGCGATCCGGGACGGCAAAGATCCTGTCGTATTCCAAGGGCTCAACCCTCCGGGTCCGGAAGCCTCCATTGGCTACACCTTCCCAAATTTTTTAGTCGATCACGCGATGCGCAATCCGCATGTCCCACCGGGCTTTTGGCGCGGCGTGAACCTGAATCAGAACGCGATCTATCTGGAGAGTTTCATCGACGAGATCGCACACGCGACTAAGCAAGATCCGCTCGCGCTTCGGCGTAAGCTAATGAAAGACAGCCCGAAGCATTTGGCGGTCTTGAATGCAGCGGCCGAGCGCATCGGCTACGACAAGCCGGCGCCGAAGGGTGTGTTCCGTGGCCTCGCACAGACCATGGGCTTTGGCTCATATGTGGCCGCTTGCGCGGAAGTATCGGTGAGCAAAGAAGGCGTGCTAAAGATTCACCGCATCGTTGCTGCCACTGACTGCGGGAACGCGGTTAACCCACAGCAAATCGAAGCGCAAGTAGAGGGCTCCTTTGTGTACGGTTTATCGGCGGCGCTTTATCAAGAATGCACGGTGAAAAACGGACGTATTGAGCAAACAAACTTCATCGACTACCCAACGCTGAAGATGGCGGATATGCCGAAGGTTGAGACAGTTGTGGTCGCGTCGGGCGGTTTTTGGGGCGGCGTAGGCGAGCCAACCATTGCAGTCGCGGCACCAGCAGTGCTCAATGCGATCTTCGCTGCGACAGGCAAACGCATTCGCGACTTGCCGCTAAAGAACCATAGCTTGAAGGCGTAACGTTTAACACCGCCGAACGTGTCGCAAAGCCATACTCTCAACGGTAGCGAGGGCGGGCAATTCCGCGCCTACCGCGACACACCAGCGCCGCGCACCTGCTTTGGGGGCCAAACACATCGACCATCGCAAACGAGCTTGCTGCCCTACGCTCCACGAACACCGTCTCCCCCGGGCGCGCAGGGAGCAGCATGGTGGCTGTTCGCATCAGTAGCACTCGCGGCTTGCAGCTCAGTTGCGACCGCGCAAACGGTACCTCACACGATTACAAACGACAGCATCGTAACGCCACTCACCGCGCAAGCGGGCGACGTCAATCGTGGCCGCGAAATCGCATCGAATCGGCAGATCGGTATGTGCATCCTGTGCCACCAAATACCCAATTCGCCGGACAAATTTCAAGGCGACATTGCCACCCAGCTTGCGGGTGCGGGCGCACGCTGGAGCGTGCCACAGTTGCGCCTACGCATTGTCGATTCGAGACGAATGAACGCCGAGTCAGTCATGCCCGCGTATCACAAAGTAGCTGGGCTTTCGCGCGTTGGTGCGGCATGGCGTGACAAACCCATTCTCGATGCGCAGCAAGTCGAAGATGTTGTCGCTTGGCTGGCGACGCTCAAATGAAGCGCCGCGATTTTCTTGCGAGCAGCGCGGCATTCGCCGCGGCGGTGCTCGTGCGCCAAGCCAACGCCGTCGCACAAAGTGATGTTCTCAAGCCGCTCGTGGCGCAGTACGCCGCTGGGGCAACGGTAAGCGAAGGCCGCGTGAAGCTCGACATCTCGCCTCTCGTCGAAAACGGCAATAGCGTTCCCGTTGAAATCACCGTAGAAAGTCCAATGACGCGCGAGCAACACGTCGTCGGCATCGCGATCTTCAACGAAAAAAATCCGCAAAACGACGTTGCGCTTTTCACGCTCTCGCCAATGTCGGGCCGAGCCCGCGTCGCCACACGAATTCGCCTCGCGGGCTCGCAACAGCTAGTCGTAGTCGCCAAAATGAACGACGGCAGTTGCTGGACGCACACCGTTGATGTGCTCGTAACCACAACGTCTTGTATCGAGGAGTAGCGCAGTGGCCGCCCGCACCCTCATCACCGTTCCTAAAGGCGCAAAACGTGGCGACATCATCGAGATTCGCGCGCTGGTACAACACCCAATGGAAACAGGGTATCGGCGGTCAGCCGAAGGTGCGATGCTTCCGCGCGATTTGATACGCACGTTTTCGTGTCGCTTCGTAAGTGCTTCGCCTTCGGCGCCCAACAGCACGGGCGATGCCGTGTTTAGCGCCACCTTGCACGCCGCGATTGCCGCGAACCCTTACCTTTCGTTCAATCTGCGTGCGGAGGTTAGCGGTTCGCTAGTGTTCGAATGGTTGGGTGACAACGGATTTGCGCATCGCGAGACGGTTGCGTTGTTGGTGGCGTGAAGCAAACGTATCGATTGCTTATCGGAGCGCCGTGCATCAGCGTGGCGATCACGTTGACGATGTGCTCTGCGTTGTCGCACGCCACTGACACCCGCAAATCCACGTTCGACAGCATGCAGCCCGCGACGCAAGCGCTGCAAAGAGACGACACACAGAATCCCGCGATGCTTTGGGTGCAGGACGGTGTTGCGCATTGGTCCAAGCGCGAGGGCAAAGCACAAAAATCCTGCGCAGACTGTCACGGCGACATCACCAAAATGCGCGGAGTTGCTGCGCGTTACCCACAAGTCTCTGCTGTGCAAAAGCGCGTAATCAACCTAGCTCAACAAATCAATCAATGCCGCGTCACACAGCAGCAAGGCAGTGCATGGCGGCATGAAAGCGCAACATTACTCGGCCTCGAATCGGCCATCGCGATGCAGAGCCGAGGCATGCCCATCTCGCCCGCGATCAAACCTGCGCAACCACTTCTCGCCGATGCGCAAAGTCGTGGCGAAGCACTGTTCAATCAGCGTTTCGGACAGACCGATCTTAGCTGCCGTGACTGCCACGAAGCGTTAGCTGGTAAACGCCTAGGCGGAAACACCATTCCACAAGGTCACCCGACGGGCTACCCGATCTATCGCCTCGAATGGCAAAGCATCGGCAGCCTCCAACGACGACTGCGCGGCTGCATGACAGCAGTGCGCGCAGAGCCATTCGAATTCGGCGCGAGCGAGCTAGTGGACCTGGAGGCTTACCTCGCGAAGCGCGCAGCAGGAATGCCGATGGAGTCTCCCGGCGTGCGGCCGTAGACGGGCACACGCCCTGAACGAACGAGAACTAGCGAGCTCGGCTACGACGTTGGAACCACACGCCAAAGCCCGCGGTGACGAGTGCCAGCAACGCGACCAGCGCGCCGCCACCGACAGGGACACCAGTCGGCGCGACTGGTAACGCGGGAGTCGCCGTTACCGTTACTGTGAATTGACAGGTGGCTTCGTAAGAGAAGTCAGGTCGCATCGCGCCAAACACGCTGGTCGTCGTTCCGACGGGAAACTGGCTACCCGGAGGAAGACCAGCCGTCTGCGTCGCCGCCAACGCGGTACATCCGTTCGGCACCGGCGCAGCATAGTTGACCGGACCTGTGTTCATTTGGCCTGGCAAGCTAGCAAGTATCATGTTCGCCGGACACACCAGCGAACACATGGTTTGGGCGTTGGCAACGGCGCACAACCCGGCAGAAACTAAAGCTACGGCTACGGCACGATGTCCTGCACGTTTGAACATGATTTTTCCTTTTCGTTGGCACCGCAGACGCAACTGGAACCGACCCTCGGCACGACCGTCGCATCGCGTGCGGACCTGTCAGATTACGCTTGCGCAGAATATTCGCCCTGACGCGCATCAAGCGCCGTCAAGAAAATTCCGATGTGGAAATTGCGTGGCGGGCAAGCTCCCCGCCGTACAAAATGATCCGGCCGCGAGCGTGCGGTACGTCCGAAGCGCGCGATTACCGTCGCTCCAACTCCGGCCCAAGCTTGTCGCCCAGCCCCATCGCCAGCAATCCAGCGCGCAGCTGCACGTACGCTGGTTCGACCGCGTTTGGAGCGCCCTTCACGCCTAGATCGATGTGGCGACCGTACTGCGGATGGTCAACGCTGGGCAGGCTGAACACCTTCACACCAACGTGATCGCGCTCAATAGCCTCCATCAATGGCGTCAGCGTCGCCTCCATCGCGCCAAACACGATCACGGACTTTTCGAGCCATGCGTCGCGTTGAAACAAATGTGTGTATTTCGTGTCAAGCACCCATTCCATCATCGGCCACGCCATCACCGGAAAGCCCGGAACGAAGTGCACGTCGCCGACGCTAAAGCCCGCAATCTTGTTGTACGGATTCGGGATGATCGTTGAACCCTCGGGAAACACACCCATGTTCAAGCGATGCACGTTGTCCGCACGATCCGGGTCGTACGCGACGCCCTGCTCTCGCGCCACGTCCTGCATGCGCTCGAGAATGAGCGCCGCCGCCTCCGGGTGCAGCGCCAGCGGCACCCCCAGCGCCGCAGCGGCGCATTGCCGTGTGTGATCGTCCGGCGTCGCGCCGATACCGCCCGTAGAAAACACCACATCCCCAGACGCAAACGCCCGCGCCAGTGCCGCCGTGATCCGCGCTGGGTCGTCACCCACGTACTCCGCCCACGCGAGCGCCAAGCCACGCGCGGAGAGCAACTCAATCACCTTCGACAAGTGCTTGTCTTGTCGTTTGCCGGAGAGGATTTCGTCGCCGACGATGATCACGCCGAAGTCGGTTTTTGTTTGATAGTTCATGGCGTGAAGGATAGCGAGTTTGATCGGGGGCGGTGCGGTTGCGAGTGCAGCGGCGACAGAACCACCGAGCACAACGCACTGCGAGACGGCGCAGCGTCAACATCGCGCCGTTCGCAATGAGCTTCCCGAACCATGAACCGCCCCCCGGTTCGTGGTGAGCTTGTCGAACCATGACGCTGGTTGCGCCTATTGACCGCTCGCCCACACGTTTCTATGCCGCAACGGTCGTGTGAGCACCGTCAATGCTCACAATTTTTCTGGAGAACATGATGATCCGATTCGCAAAAGACTTAATGGACAAGGAAGCACAACGCCTTAACGACGCGCCGACAACGGATGCGCTGATTGAACTGGACGATTCGGTGCTGGATCAGATTGGGGGTGGTGGCGAATTTTCGCCTATGGGCGATTTGGCGGTTTATTGCTTACGGCAAATGAGCGTGGTGAATCCAATCCTTCTTCACGATCCTGTATCGGTGGTTGAGTGCATTGAGCCGAGAACCGCCAGTCAACTAAGAGCCCGCGTAAGTCGGATTATTTTCGACTCACGCAAAAGCCATGGCGCGCATATGCTGTCGCTGCGATTCCGCCGTGCGCAATTGCTGGCACAGCCACCGTAAACTATGCGACACGAAGCAAGGAATTCGACGGTCACATCAAGCGTCAGAAGGCTAAATAGAGCAATATGCCAGTGTCAGAAAATCATGCCGAATGGGCAAAGAGACTCGCAGAAAAAATCGTCGAAGGCGGCGAGGTTCCGCCGACGGATATGGATATTGAGGGGCGACTGGCGCTGGCGTGGGCATTGAAGAACGCGGCAATCACGGCGTGGAGTACCAAACCGAGCAACGTGGCTGTCGCGGCAGACGCTTTAACAGCCTTGCACACAGCGGCACGTGCAGGGGAACCGACTCAAATGATCGCCGAGATTTGGGCAGTTTCGCAATGGATTCACGCCATAGCCGCGCTGACTCATGGCAAGATGACTGATGCGATAACGCACTTGGACGCAGGTACACAGTGCTTCAGAACGTTGGGACAGCACGGGCGTGCCGCGCACACGCAAGTGCCAAAAATCATGGCACTTGCCATGTTGGGGCAGCACGACCTAGCAGCAGCAAGCGGCATGGCTACGCGGCAGGAATTGCTCGCGTTGGGCGAATTGCACACAGCGGCAAAAGTGAGCGGCAATCTTGGCAATTTGTTTTGCCAGTGCAATCGGTATGTGGATGCGCTCGTAGAGTTCAGTGAGGCCGAGAAACTTTTCGATCAAGTAAATGACCATGACAATTCAATCGCATGCAGTACAGGTAGGGCGGAAGCATACTCGTCGGTTGGCGACTTTGAATTGGCGCTGAGTACGTATGAGAACTTGATACAGCGCGCCAAAGAACATCGACTTCCTCTGCGCCTAGGCGTTGCGACGGAGGCCGTAGCGCTGGTGCACTTAGCTCGAGGACAGTACTCGAAAGCACTTGCTGGTTTCGAAGAATCGAGACGGCAATACGAAACGTTGTCGATGCCACAAAACGTCGCGGTGGTGGAAAAACAACTCGCAGACACATACCTGGATCTGCGCTTGTTACCCGAAGCCTTGGCCTTGTTTGAACGGGCCATCGAATTATTTAACACACTCGAAATGCCGGTTGAGCAAGCATGGGCATTTTCACAACGCGGACGAACGCTCGCATCTCTGGGACAACCAACTGACGTAGTAACAAATAGTTTGACTCAAGCGTGGGATTTATTCACCGACCAGGGGATCGCCGCCGGTCAGGCGACGGTGCTCTTGGCCCGCGCGGAACTTGCGCTCACCAGAGGCGAAACACATGCGGCCCAGGTCTTTTCTCGGCAGGCTTCAGAGGTGTTTTCCACTAGCGGTCTAGCAACAGGAAAAACTCAAGCAGATGTCGTATGCGGGTATTCCTTACTCCAACTCGGCGACGTTGACGCGGCTGCTACTCTCTTTGAAAGCACGTCAGTCACGGCGCGCTCTCTGCAGCTACTGTCGATTGATGTGCGTTGTCAGGTTGGTTTGGGATTGGTGGCAAAGGCTCGGGGCGACGTTCGCGCGGCCGTGGCTGCGTTTGAATCCGCAATCGCCGCATCGGAAGAGCAGCGTAGCGCGCTCCCCGGCGATGATCTTCGCAGCGCGTTTCTGGTAGATCAGTTGAGGCCGTACGAAGAGCTCTTGCGCATTGCGCTGGACGCTTCCGCTAGCTATGTGTGTGTCGAAGGTGCGGCTGATGTTTTGCGGCAACTCGAACGCTTCAGGGCGCGCGCGCTGGGCGAGCGCTTGGGAGAAGTTAAATCGCAAGAAGGCGAGGTTGCCGCTGATGGCACGGACGACGAGACAGGCACGCAACCGGCAGAAAAGACGAGGCTCGAATCTGAACTGCGTGCACAGCTACGTTGGCTGTACCGACGCCAGCAGAAACTCATAGACGACGGTGACGACCCACAGGCGGTTATTGACGACAGCCGCAGAGTGGAGCGCGAGTTGTTGGAAGCTGCCAGGCGGCGGCGACTGTCTACCGCCCCACAACTGCCGAATTCTGTGGATCGGCTGACGGGCGATCTGGGGACCTTTGAACCTGCAACCATTCAAGGCGCGCTCGGTGATGGCGAAGCGCTTGTGGAATATGGCGTGATTGACGGCGAGTTGTTTGCCTGTGTAGTAACCAGCGGCAGCATTTCGTTACACCGCCGGTTGGCCGAGTGGCCCGACGTAGTGCACGCGATCCGTACGGCACGCTTTCAGATCGAAACCTGCCGTAACGGTGCGGGCGCAATGGATACCCACCTTCCGCTGCTTACGAAGCGTGCACAGAAGGCCATGCAGCGCGTGCATGATTTGATATGGATGCCTTTGAGCGAGCGGTTAGCGACCTGCTCACGCGTGCTGGTCGTGCCATACGAACAATTGGGGTCGCTGCAATTTGCGGCGCTCTACGACGGCGAGGTCTACCTTTCGCAGCGCATGAATCTCGCGATGGTGGCAAGTGCGCGCGTGGCACTCTTCGGCCTTACGCACCCGCCTGTGCCGGTGCGCCGAGCGGTAGTACTCGGTGAGTCGTCAAGGCTCGTGCATGCGACGGCCGAAGCGCAGTTTGTTGCGAGTTTGTTTGAGGAAGCGCGCGTCCTTACTGCATCGGACGCCGATGCGGCTTCGCTTCGCCGCTTCGGAGCCGACGCCGAAGTGTTGCACTTGGCCTGCCACGCTGAATTTCGTTCAGACAATCCGATGTTTTCAGCACTGCATTTGGCGGATGGGCCGTTCACCGTTCACGACGCCGAGACACTGCGACTGCCGCAAGGCGTTGTGGTCTTGAGCGCCTGCGAAACCGGAGTTTCGGAGTACAGCCGGGGCGACGAGATGATCGGACTGGTGCGCGCGTTTCTCGTTGCGGGTACATCGCGCGTGGTGGCGAGTCTGTGGCCGGTGGATGATGCCGTGACGCGGGAATTTATGGCGGCGTTCTATCCGTCGCTTCGCGCTGGCAATTCACCTGCGGTGGCGCTGCGCACCGCGCAAATTGCGGTGATGAAAACTCACCCGCACCCGTTTCACTGGGCGGCGTTTACGCTGTATGGGGGGTGGTGAAGCTTTGATCGGTGTTTAGTTCTAATTAGAACTAGAATACACGCTGCTTCGGGGCGTGCAGTGCGTGTACGCGTGTATTCGGCGGAATTGAGTGGCCAAAGTTGACGCCTTTCCATTCATCGCGGACATGGCTACCGCAGCGAACGCTACGGTCTGGATTCCGGCCCTCGACGGAATGACGGCCGAGTTAACACACTAGAGATGTGAAACATGTATTTTTGTAGCTTCAGCGTTCTCTGTCGGGTAGCTCCGTCCTTTTTGTGCAAATGACTTCTATGCGCTCTTTCCTCAAATACTGTGTGGATCGCCTTTTCGCGGCGTTACCAGCGTTCATTTCAGGGCTGCTATTTGTATGGGCGCCAGCCACATTTGCGGCGGACACGAAACCTGATGAAGTGCTGGTGAAACTACGCACGCCAGCCGCGCTCGGACCTATCGTCACTCAGTTCAACGTGGTGCAAACCACACAGTTTGGAACACGTCCGATTTATCGGCTCAAACTTCCGCTCAATACAAATGTGGACAATGTCGTCAACCAATTGACGATCAATTTCGACGTATTGCTGGCGGAGCCGAATTACACCGACCAAAGCCCAGAGGCGCGCCGCAATCGGTCATGGATTGTTGGGTCCGCCACCAACTACACCGCCCAATGGGCGCCAAACGCTATCAACCTCACCCAAGCCCACACCATGGCCAAAGGCGCAGGCGTTCGCGTGGCGGTGTTGGATACGGGTGTGGATTCTTTGCATCCCGCGTTGGCGGGCAAGTTACTGCCGGGCTACAACTTCGTGGACAACAACACCAATACGTCCGAGGTGGGGACGGCTGCGAATCTGGGTTTTGGGCATGGAACGCACGTGGCCGGCCTGGTTGCGTTGACCGCGCCAGACGCAAAAATCGTTCCGTACCGCGTGCTCGATGAGAACGGCGAAGGCAATGTGTGGGTTTTGGCTGAGGCGCTGTTGCGAGCGATTGATCCCGATGGCAATCCGGCTACGGACGATGGCGCGCACGTGATCAACATTAGTCTGGGCACGCTCAACCGGACGCGCGTCTTTTCGACGATTGCGAAGCTCGCGAGTTGCCATTCCTCCAGCCCTGATGATCCAACCACCGATTTTTCGCACTCGGGATATGACGAAGATCGTACCCGCTGCGCCAATGGCAAAGGGGTTGTCATCGTCGTCGCGGCGGGCAACGACGGCGTGAACAAAGCGGAGTACCCGGCGGCCGAAGGCATAGCTGGCGCAATTTCGGTTGGGGCGAGCGACAGCAACCAGCAATTGGCCAGCTTTAGCAATTTCGGGTCGGAAGTAGACGTTACTGCGCCTGGCGACGGCATCACAAGCTCTATACCCGGCGGAGGCTACGCGGTTTGGAGCGGAACTTCGATGGCTGCACCGATGGTGGCGGGTGCCGCAGCGCTGCTGCGCTCCCGCGAGCCGTCGTTGCCACCAAAGGAAATAGCGCGGCGTGTGATCCGCAGTGGCGCTCGGTTGAATGGTTCGAATCTCTCACAAATCGATCTGGCAGCCGTCGCCACGCCATGCAGCATGGACGTGGATGGTGACGGCCTGACACTTGCGACGACGGACGGTTTAATACTGACGCGCGTCATGCTGGGCATGAGTGGCAACGCCGTAAGTAGCGCCGCGGTACCGGGCTCACCACGGAGCACCTGGGACGCAATCAACACGTTCCTCACCACCAGCTGCGGGATGGTTACGCATTAGCGCCATCGACCCGCTCGGACTTTGGCGAAAAGAGCGGGCGCACGATGCGCCCGTTTTCATATCTGCACGCGATGCAAAAGCACAAATAATGTCAACGTCATGATTTCATGTATTTCTCGTTGACGTCGATGCTCTGTCGGTAGCGTCCATCGAAGTAATGCTCCAAGCGCACACGCTAATGCACAACTTCGAGACAGTGATACCGGCAGAGACAACCGTTCAGCCTTGATCCAGACGCCACGCTGCAACACATCCCTGCAGCGCGAAATTACGTCGTCAATGCCCATGGAGAACACAATGCAGTTTCAGTACTTTGCGAAATCATCGCAAACCAAACCTTCACAAAAACTCAATCAGCTGTCACTTCGAGCGCTGCGCACCGCAGCGCTGCTTGCAGCGACGGCAGCTTTCGGCGCGTCCGCGCAGACCGCAACCATTTACGGCTCGCTAGGCAACTTCGACGTCGTCAACAACACCGGCCAGACCGCCTGTGGATTTGAGGTGGAACTGGAAGGCGTCGCGTCGGACACGATCGTGGATACGTACTCGTATCAACGATACGGTCGCGCGCAAATCATTCCGTATACGAACGGCGCAGCGTCTGGTGTGCGCGTGCGTCATGAGAGCGCCGATTGTTCTTCGTCGCACACGATCGCACACGCTCCAAGCACCGGCTTCGTTGGCACCTGCTACATGGGAACTCTCACGTACGATAACGCGGGCTGCGAACACTTCGGAGTTCATTACAACGCGCCCACGACTAAAGTCACGGCGCGATGGCTGGTGCGCGACCCCGCCAACCCCGCGGCGTACATTCCGCACAACCCACCAATGGCAATTGCAGTGCCAAACTACTACGTCATGCCGGCGGTCGCGCCGAACGCAGCTCCGGAAATTGCGGATGTAGTAGAAGCCCCCGAGCCGCCGGAAGCACCAGAACGCTACGGCAACGCGCAATGGATGAAGGTGTACGTGCGCCAGATGCCACGGCAAGTTACCTTGGATGAACTGCTGACGACAAATCCGACCGTTGTTCCGATGGCAGCCACGCAGCTTGAATACGACTGGCAGCTAGTGCAGGCCGAACCGCAGTCCGGCGGCAATGGCCGCCAGCGCGGACGCCATCAAGGCGGCAGCAAACTTGAACCGACGACCCGTGCAGTGGTTCGGCGCTACGAGATGTACGACTACACCGGCGCGTATGACCCGATTACCAACGAGGCGCTTTGCGCTGACCTCATATGCGCAGCGCCCGGCACCGAAGAAATCGGCGACTTAGTAAGCGCCAACATGACCGCGGTAAACGTACAAGGTGATTTTGTAACCGTCACCAAAGGCGGCACCGGCAGTGGCAATGTCGATTCGACCGACAAGCAAATCGCATGCGGCAACAAATGCACGTCCCCCTACAGCGCAGGCTCGGCAGTGACGCTTACGGCCAAGGCCGACCGCAACAGCACATTCGCGGGTTGGACCGGCGCCTGCACTGGCACAGGCAACTGCACCGTCACCATCAACGGAGCCACCGCCGTGGGCGCATTATTCACCACGATTCCCAAATCTGGTGGTGGCGGCGGCGGTGCAGCGACCAGCGGCTTCACTCTCAAAGTTTCGGTCAGCAATTCTGGTTCCGTACGCAGCTCGACCGGCGCAATAAACTGTGGCAACACGTGTCAAGCAAGCTTCGCGGCCGGCACCGTCGTAACGCTCACGGCGACGCCGCCAGCGGGCAAAACGTTTGCCGGATGGTCCGGCGCCTGTACCGGCACCGCGCCGACCTGCACAGTCACGATGAACGCAGCTTCGTCCACTCGAGCCACCTTCAACCGCTAAGCGCTCGCACATCCACGCGCGTCGGCCCGCGCTCCGCCCGGAGCCGGGCCGCCTGTGCAAGGGCGACGCCCGCCCGACGTAGCGCCGCTTAAAAATAATTTCGACTCGGCTGTATTTTTTCCTCCGCAACCCGCTCTGTCCTACGAACCTCGCAAGTTTCGAACGCTTCGAGACGCCCCCCAAGTTGCATTCGCCTCCCGTTTACGCAATCTCTAGGAGATCACAATGACCACCACTACTTTCCAATCCGTGGTTCGCACCGCGCTGGTATCCATCGCTGGCGCCACATCGCTGGCCTCCGGCCTCGCGTGGGCCGCCGCCGCGCCCGATCTGACCGTGGTGGAGTACTTCCACCGTCCGACGAACCATTACTTCATCACCGCGACGCCTAGTGAGCAAACGCAGCTGGACGCGCTACCCGCGAACGTCGGCTTCGCGCGCACCGGTCGCAGCTTCTCTGCTTGGTCAACAGCACTAGGTGATCGCCCCCTCGACGCGGTCGCGGTTGAGCGCTTTTTCGTGCCGGCGTTATCGAGCCACGT
>DAINAJ010000027.1:19984-22608 GCA_036733505.1 Casimicrobium sp. | reverse complement strand
CCTGTATCGACATCCACAGCCACTTCTTCCCTAAACACGCCCCGAATTTCGCACAAAAATTTGGCGAAGGCTCAGGTCCGTGGGTGACACTTCAAGACCATGGCGACGGCACCGGCATGATGATGCTGGGCGAGAAGCCGTTTCGTCCAGTGCATTCGGCCTTGTGGGATGCGAAGGCGCGCGTTGCGGAGATTGATGCGAGCAACGTTTCCACGCAAATAATGTGCGCGACGCCGGTTATGTTTGCCTACGACGCACCTGCTGAGCAAGCCGCTTACGTGGCGGCGACCTACAACGATCTTGCGTTGGAGATGTGCGCCGAGAGTGGCGGACGATTGAAAGCGCTGGCGCAAGTGCCGCTACAAGACAGCGAGCGTTCGATGAAAGAGCTGACGCGGGCGATGCGCGCGGGCTGCGTGGGTGTGCAGATTGGCAACCACGTCGGGCCGCGCGAAATGGACGACGAAGGCACCGTGCGCTTCTTGGCGCATTGCGCGGCCGAGGGCGCGGCGGTGTTGGTACATCCGTGGGACATGCTTGGTGGCGAGCGCCTGAAACGCTGGATGAGCGCATGGACCGTCGCGATGCCCGCTGAGACGCAGTTCGGCATCATGGCGATGATTTTGGGCGGCGCGTTTGATCAGCTCCCACGCGACCTGCGCATCTGTTTTGCGCACGGTGGCGGCGGCTTTCCGTATTTGCTCGGGCGCTTGGAAAACGCGTGGCACCGGCGCGATATTGTGCGCGGTGTATCAAAGCACCCGCCGAGCCATTACCTGGACCGTTTCAGCGTAGACAGCGCCGTGTTCGACCCGCGCGCGCTACGCCTATTAATCGACACCATGGGCGCGAGCCGTGTGATGGTCGGAAGCGACGCACCGTTTCCGTTGGGCGAAGAACACATCGGAAAGCTCGTGCGCGAGCAACCGGATGTCAACCCTAGCGACCGCGAGGCCATTTTGACGGACAATGCGTGTTCGTTCTTTGCACTGAGCTAACGCTCGTGTCGCACCACATCGCAAAATGCATTATCTTGCATTTTTTCGACTTTTGTTCTACATTTTAGGCAGTTAAGCGGCGCTAAAGCGCCCTCAAATCACGTAACGGAGGAAATATCATGCATAAACTCGCTTCTCGTGTCACCGTCGCGCTCGCGGCGGCAGGACTCGTGACTGGCTTCGCGCACGCGCAATCGGCCCCGATCAAAATCGGCTTCGTGGCCGAGCTTTCCGGACCGCAAGCGCCGCTCGGACAAGACCAATACGACGCGCTGATGCTCCTCATTGAGCAAAACGGCGGCAAGCTCGGCGGCGTCGCGGTGCAAGTCATCAAAGAAGACTCGCAACTGAAGCCCGATGTTGCCAATCAAGTGGTCGATAAGTTGATTGAGAAAGACAAAGTCTCGATCATCACAGGCGTGACGTTCTCCAACATCATGATGGCTGTTCACAAAAAAGTGACCGACAAAGGCGTGTTCCTCATCGGCTCCAACGCAGGCCCATCGCCCGTGGCCGGTGCACAGTGTTCGCCGTACTTCTTCAGCACCTCGTGGCAAAACGACAATCAGGCCGAAGTGGTCGGAAAGTACGCCAGCGACAAGGGCTACAAAAACGTCATCGCGATGGCGCCGAACTATCAAGCGGGCAAAGATTTCGTAGCGGGCTTCAAGCGCAGCTTCAAAGGTGGCACGATCAGCGACGAAATTTACACGCCGCTCAATCAGCAAGACTTCTCCGCGGAGCTCGCACAAGTCGCGAGCAAAAAGCCGGACGCGCTGTATGTGTTCTACCCAGGCGGTCTCGGCGTGAACTTCGTGAAGCAGTTTCAGCAGGCTGGCCTCAACAAGAGCATGACCGTAATGAGCACATCTACGGTTGACGGCAGCACACTGCCAGCGCTTCGCGATGCAGCGATTGGCATGCTGTCGGGCACCTTCTGGGGGCCGGATTTCCCGAATGAAGCGAATCAAAAATTTGTCGCCGCGTTCGAGAAAAAATACAACCGCATCCCTTCGCAATACGCTGCGCAAAGCTTTGATGCCGCGCAACTGCTAGACAGCGCGATTCGCAAAGTCAAAGGAAAAATCGACGACAAGAAAGCGTTCCACGCAGCGCTCAAAGCCGCCGATTTCAAATCGATTCGCGGCAACTTCAAGTTCGGCACCAATCAGTTCCCAGTGCAGGACATGTACATGTTCGACGTTGCTAAAGACAGCAAAGGCCGCGTCAGCCTGCGCACCGTTGCAAAGCCGTTGACCAATCACGTGGATGCGTATGCTTCGCAGTGCGTGATGAAGGCGCTGTAGGCAACTTTGACCGAATGTAGGGTGGGCACTGCGTGCCCACCAAACTTCGGCCAGGCAACCGTGCTTGTTACGTAAAGCCGTGGTCGGCACGAGGTGCTGACCCGACGAAGAAAAAATCAGCGGTAACCGGCGTAGAAGAAATCCTTGTGCATCTGTGTAAATCTGTGGCGAGAATTGTTCGCCGCTTTTGATGTCATGGACCGGAGCGCAAAGAGAAATTGCAAGTGGACACGAGCATGACCATGCAACCCACCCTCCTCAACTTCATCAACGGGCAATCAGTTGCCGCCGCTTCGGGCAAAACGTTTGACCGTTTGTC
>DAINAJ010000027.1:16289-19884 GCA_036733505.1 Casimicrobium sp. | reverse complement strand
TGGATATTCCACGCGGTGCGGCTAACTTTCGTGTGTTCATTGATATGGTCAAGGCCACACATGAGGCCTCATACCAATCGTCAACACCCGATGGTCGCGGAGCGCTCAATTACACGCTGCGCCGTCCGAAAGGCGTGATCGCGGTGATCTGCCCGTGGAACCTGCCGTTCCTGAATGTGACGTGGAAACTTGGCCCGGCGTTGGCCCTTGGCAACACGGTAGTGGTTAAACCGTCGGAAGAAACGCCGACGACAGCGACCATGCTCGCGCAGATCGCGAAAGATGTGGGAATTCCAGACGGCGTGATCAATATTGTGCACGGCTTTGGGCCGGGCTCTGCGGGCGAATTTTTGACGCAGCACGAAGACGTCGCTGCCATCACGTTCACCGGCGAAACACGCACTGGCACGGCAATCATGAAGGCCGCCGCCGAGGGCACGCGGCCGGTTTCGTTTGAACTCGGCGGAAAAAACGCTGGCATCGTGTTTGCCGATTGCGATTTCGATGCTGCGGTGGAAGGCATCACGCGCTCTACGTATCTCAACAGCGGACAGGTCTGCCTCGGCACCGAGCGTGTGTTTGTTGAGCGCCCGATCTTCGACAAGTTTGTGGCGGCACTGAAAGCGAAAGCAGAGGCCTTGGTCATCGGCGATCCGATGGATGCAGCAACCACGTTCGGCCCGCTCATTTCGCTGGAGCATCGCGACAAAGTGCTTTCGTATTTCAAGCGCGCGCTGGACGAGGGCGCAACGCTCGTGACGGGTGGTGGCGTGCCGAACATGCCAGTCGAGCAAAGCCAAGGCGCGTGGATTCAACCGACGATTTGGACAGGCCTGTCCGACGACGCGTCGGTAATGCGTGAAGAAATTTTCGGGCCGTGCTGCAACATCTCTCCGTTCGATAGTGAGGACGAAGTGGTGCGTCGTGCCAACGACACGCGCTACGGTTTGTCGACGACGGTGTGGACGACCGACTTGTCACGCGCGCACCGCATGGCGCGAAACATTGAAGTGGGTACGGCGTGGATTAACGCGTGGTGGCTGCGCGATTTGCGGGTGCCGTTTGGCGGCAGCGGTCTGTCCGGGATCGGCCGCGAGGGTGGCGAGCATTCGCTAGATTTTTATTCCGAGATTCGGACTGTGTGTGTGAAGCTATGACGGCGCAACTGGCTCTTTCTCAACTCCTCAACGGCCTGCAACTTGGCGTGTTGTTGTTTCTCCTCGCGGCGGGCCTGACGCTGGTGTTCGGCATCATGAGTTTCGTCAATCTGGCGCACGGTTCACTCTACATGCTCGGCGCGTATTTCGGTGCAGCGGCGTTCGCCAAGACAGACTCGTTTCTGTTGGGACTCGTCGCTGCGGTTGTGGGCGCGGGACTGGTTGGGTTGCTACTGGATCGTTTTGCGCTGACCAAGCTTTATGAACGCGACCATCTCGATCAGGTGTTGGCCACGTTTGGTTTGATTTTGTTCTTCAATGAATTGATTCGTATCATTTGGGGGCCGTCGTCCGTGTTCATGCAGGTGCCGGCTGCGCTCTCGGAAACCATTGAGATCGGGGGGTTCAGCTACCCAAGCTATCGCCTCGCGATCATTGGTGCGGGGATTGCGGTGGCGTTGGGTTTGTATCTTTTGATTCAAAAGACGCGCGTCGGCATGCTCATTCGAGCGGGTGCAACGAACGCGAACATGGTGGCGGCGCTGGGCGTTAATATCAAATGGCTCAACACGTTGGTGTTTGCGCTTGGTGCGGCGCTGGCGGGGCTCGCCGGCGTGATGGCGGGGCCGATTGTTTCGGTGCAACCGGGCATGGGCGAGCCTGTGCTGATTTTGACTTTGGTGGTCATCATCATCGGTGGGTTGGGGTCTATTCGCGGCGCGTTTTTCGCAGCGCTGATCGTTGGAGTCGTCGACACTTTGGGTCGCGCGTTTATGCCTACGATCATGCGTACGTTGCTCGAGCGCAGCACCGCAGACGCGGCTGGGCCAGCGTTGGCTTCGATGTTGATTTATTTGTTTATGGCGGTGGTACTTGCGGTGAAGCCGCAAGGACTTTTTCCAGCTAACGTAGGTACAACGCGATGAAGCTTTGGCCTACTACAGTGCACTGGGGCGCACCGCGCACGCTCGTTGCCGTCGTCATCTTGCTGCTGCTCGCAATGCTGCCGATGATTGCCCATGCGTTGGATTCAGAATACTACGTAAGTTTTGGCACGCGCGTGTTGATCTACGCGCTCGCCGCCATCGGCTTGAATTTCATTCTTGGCTTCGGAGGCATGGTGAGCTTGGGCCACGCAATGTACGTGCTTCTTGGCGCGTACGCCGTCGCGATCCCGGCGAGCCATGGCCTCACGTCTGGTTGGCTGCAACTATTGATCGCCGTGAGCACAACGGTTGCGCTGTCCGCAGCCGTCGGCGCTGTGGCGCTGCGCACCAGCGGCATCGCGTTCATCATGATTACGTTGGCTTTCGCGCAGATGATGTTCTTTGGCGCGGTGAGCCTTAAAGATTATGGCGGCGACGACGGCCTCACCGTGAACGCCAGAAGCCTTTTAGGCGCCCTTGATTTGTCAAACAACACCACGCTGTATTACGTGTCTTTGGTCACGGTATTGGTGGCGCTTTACTTATCGTGGCGCGCGGTGTTGAGCCCGTTCGGGCTGGTCTTACGGAGCACCAAGTCCAATCCTCGCCGCGCGACGGCACTCGGGCATCCGATATTTCGCTATCAGCTCACGGCGTATGTGGCCTCCGCCGTTATTTGTGCGGTTGCGGGCGTGTTGCTGGCGAATCTGACGAAGTTTGCGTCTCCCTCTTACGGCGCGTGGACGCTCTCGGGTGAACTCATTGTGATCGTGATTCTTGGCGGCTTGGGCACGATCTTCGGGCCTGTCGTCGGTGCGATTATTTTGCTGGTGCTCGAAGAAGCGTTGCCGATGCTCATCGAAGCGGTGTTGCCGGACTACAAAACCAACTGGATGCTGCTGCTCGGACTCTTCATTTTCATCATCGCGCTCGTCTTGAAGCGCGGCGTGTTTGGGTCGCTAAAGCCATGAGCGCACTCGTCACGAACAAACTAGTAAAGCGCTTCGGCGGTGTTCTGGCCACCGATCACGTCTCGCTCACGGTGGAACCAGGCGAACTGCACGCAATCATCGGTCCCAACGGTGCAGGGAAAAGCACGCTGATTGGTCAGCTCGCGGGCGAAATCGCATCCGACGAGGGCCGCATCGAACTCTTCGGCGCGGACGTGACACACGTTCGCACGCATCTGCGCGCGCAAATGGGTCTCGCGCGCACGTATCAGGTAACGCAACTGGCTAAAGAATTCACTGCGCTCGACAACGTGCTGCTCGCTGTAAACGCACGCGCAAAACATAATTTCCGTTTCTGGGGCAATGCGCACGACGACGTCACGAGCATGCAAAAAGCCACGACGGCGCTAGCGACTGTGGGCATGAGTGCAATGCACAACGCGACCGTGGGCACGCTCGCACACGGCGAACAACGGCAGCTCGAAATTGCGATGGCGCTAGCAACTGAGCCCAAATTGTTGCTGCTCGATGAGCCGCTCGCGGGCATGAGTCAGGGCGAATC
>DAINAJ010000027.1:0-16189 GCA_036733505.1 Casimicrobium sp. | reverse complement strand
GTTGGCTCAAACCCACCGCGGGAAGCATCACGTTCGCGGGTCAAAACGTCACCGCTGCGCCGGCACACGTGATCGGAAAGCTCGGCCTCGGCCTCGTGCCCGAAGGCCGTCAAGTCTTCCCCACACTCACTATTCGCGAGAACCTGATCGCCACTGCGAGCACGGCCAACGGCAACGCTTGGAACCTTGATCGAGTGATTACGTTTTTCCCGCGTCTGGGCGAACGCATCAACCAGCTCGCAGGCACCTTGTCCGGCGGCGAACAACAAATGCTCGCAATCGGTCGCGCGTTGATGACCAATCCGCGCTTGCTGATTCTCGACGAAGCCACAGAGGGTCTCGCGCCCTTGGTACGCGCCGATATCTGGCGCGCGCTGGCCAAACTCAAAGAAGAGAAGCTCGCGATGCTGGTCATCGACAAAGATTTGCGTGCTTTGCTGCCGCTGGCCAATCATCACACCGGCTTAGAAAAAGGCCGCGTAGTGATTAACGGAACGTCCGCCGAGATCATGGAGCAGCAAGAGCGCTTGCATGCGCTCATTGGTGTGTGATTACGTCGCCAAAGGACGTGTCTAGAAACCCGTGTTTATGGGCTGGCTGAAGTATCGGTGCTTGTGTTCGCGAGGCAAGGCCCGATGCTCGATGCGCGAGTTGTAGGCGCGGACTCGGCCGCGCTTCCCGTTGGCGCGGAGTGATGCTAAGTCATCGGCTACCCATTAAGCGAACAGTATTGCTTCATGTCCGCGCCCACGTTGCGTTGGAATTACAGCTTTTTAATTCCAACGACCGGCTAGCGGCGATTTCATCGTGTTTTACTGCATAGTCGACATAGCCAAAAACATGCCGCTAACGGCCACCAACTGGTCGCGCGAGCCAAAAAGCCGTAGCCATGTTTCAAATGTCCGCGGTCGTCACCCGAGAAAAACAACGTGCCGAATGCAGCGCGAAAATTCGCAGGCTCAGCGCCTCACACACTGCGCGCAACGCCACGCGCCGCCGCGATTTTGTCCCCCATTGTTTGCATGTAAGCCTTTGCGGCGTTCGTCGTGGCGATCGCCTTGAATCGCGCAAGCACGCCAGCACACGCGTCATCGTCGCCTTGATGCATTTCAAGTTCGGTCTTCAACAAAATTTTCAGAAACCCGACCCAGTTGCCCGTTTCTGGCAACGGTTGATCGATGTCGACAGGCTGTGCAGCGCACGGGTTAGTCGTCGGTGGAACGGGCGTGACTAGCGCCCGCGGACAATCCGCGTCGGCACGCAAAGGCGTTCCGGTGAACAACGGACGAAGATCATTGGCGGCGAGATCACGTGCGGTTAAATTGCCCATGCCGAGCATGCGCTGCACCGTCGCGAGAATCGAGGTGTGGTCATACTGCGTGTGATCCACGGTGCCCTTGGCAATCAATGGCGAGATGACGACAGCGGGCACGCGCACACCGAATCGCTTAAAGTCGAACCCGTTCAAATCCGTCAGGTGGTTCACATTGCGGTCGCCCGGCGCGGGCGCGGGAAGCGGCGAGACGTGATCATAAAAGCCTCCGTGCTCGTCGTACACGATCACGAGCAAACTGGTTTCCCACAAAGGCGAGTTGCGAATCGCTTCGTACACCGCCTTGATCAAACATTCGCCGCCGTAGGCATCGTCTTCCGGATGTTGCGACGAGCCGCACTTGTAGCGCGGCCCTTTGAACGGCGGTTGTTTGTCGAAGAAGCTCGTACCGAAATTGGGTTCGATAAACGTGTAGGCGTAGGGATAGTCCTGCTTCAGATCGTTGGCGAAATTGTCTGCCCACGTTGTCGACTCACGCGATGAATCGAGCGGATGCACATCGAAAATGCTCACGCCCTTGAGCGAGGCCACTTGCGGAATCCAACCGCCATGAGTCCACTCCGACGCGTCACGGTAGCGATTGTGTAAATCGCTGTACAAACGCCATTGCTGTTTCGCCGCGGTCAGCGCTTGATAAATTGAGCCATTCTCATAACAAAATCCGTGCGCATGCGATTCCCATTCGACCTCCTCCAGCAACTTCGGGCTGCGGTCTAAGCACGCCGAAGACGCGCCGTGAACGAAGAAACGATTCGGCCATGTCGGCCCCGGCATCGATGAATACCACTGATCGCAAATCGCGTATTCGCTGGCGAGTTGATAGATCACCGGTAGTTGCGTTGGCGTGTCGAAACAGGCCATGATGTCGCCCACGTGATCCGCTGCGGGTCGGCCTGTGTCTTCGCTGCATGACTTAGCGTAGTTCTCAGCAAAGCCTAGGTTGCCACCAGACAACTGCTCGGCCACGTCTTGAAACTCATGCCCCGGATCGGTCGTCATGAACGGCGGAGCGCCGTCTTTCACGTAATACTTCTGCCCGTCGTAGGTATTGCTGTCCGCGGTCGTTGCGGCGCGCAGTCCGGGTATCTTCGACATCGCGAAAACGTGATCGAAGGAATGGTTTTCCAACATCAACACGAATACGTTTTTTATGGGCGACGACGTTACCGGATTCGCCGCTCCCGTAGCTTCGAACGCGCCGGCGTTGATGTCAGACATACTTCACCTCTGCTCGACAACGTTGCTAAGCACGAATATCCGCAACCAGCGACGCCAACGTTTCCGGTGCGATCTCGCAATGTTGCGGATAGTTAGTATGATCGCAACCGATTTTTACGCCAGCGCCGGCGAGGAGCGCGGCTCGCATCGGGGCGGTGAACTCGAAGCGCAAGAAGTGCACGGCAGACGTTTTTTCATCGGTCTCGCGGTCTAGATCTTCGTCGGCTATAGCGTAGACGCGCGGCTGACCTTCAACTTCAACGTACATCCGATCTTCGCAGTCGATGAGGCGCGCGAGTTCGCGCCGCCGCTCGTTGATGTCGGCGTATTCAATGAGCATCGTGGCTTTCCAGTTGGTGCCGTCTGGCAGCAACGGGTTGTAAGCGTCTAGCTCGCTTTGAATGCCCTCTTCATCGAATATCTTTTCGACGCGCAGCATCTCTTGAATTTGATAACGAATGGTTTGTTCGTTTTCAAACTGAATCATGAAATGGTCACCGAGCAATACTTTGCGAAGTTTTCGCTGCGCGATGAGCGCGGGCTTATTGGCTTTCAGGTACTTGCTGTAGGCCTCAAGCGTCATGAGATCTGAGGGGGTGAGGTGCGCCATTATGTTTGTCCGTTCAGTTTGGAGGCGCGGCATCCACCGCGCTTTGCTCGACCGACGCGACCGATGCCGCGCCTGCCGACGAAAACTAGCTGAGTCCGTATGCCTTCGCGATCAACGAAATCGGGTGCGCAAGCGTCGGGGCTTTTTCACCAACAAGCCCCGCTTCGGTAATGCCTTGTTCGATGTGATGTCCGGCAAGTTGACAATCTGACGATATGAAATTTGGCGTGTTTTGCATCATCGCCTTAAACACGGGTTTGCCAATCTTCATCGCCGTTGCGTGATGCTCCTTCTTCACGCCGTAGGTGCCGGCGTGCCCCGAGCAGCGCTCGACCGTGTTCACCGTTGTGCCCGGAACGAGCTTCAACATTTCCTCGGTTTTCTTGCCCACATTTTGAACGCGACTGTGACACGGAATGTGGTAGCTCACGTGGCCAAGCTCGGTCTTAAAATCCGTTTTCAGCAGGCCGTCTTTTTGTCGCGCGACAAGATATTCGAACGGATCCCACATCGCAGCTTGCACGGCTTTAGCGTCTTCGTTTTCGGGGAGCAGCAGCGGAATTTCCTGCTTGAACATCAGCGTGCACGAAGGAATCGCCGTGAGGATTGCGTAGCCCTCGCGTGCATATTTCGCGAGCACTGGAAGGTTGTACGACGCGAGCTCTGCCACGCCGTCAAGGTCTCCCAATTCGAGCTTAGGCATGCCGCAACATTTTTCCTTGTTGACGATTTCAAAGGCTATGTCGTTGTGCGTGAGAATCGCCAGCAAATCCATGCCAATGCCGGGCTCGTTGTAGTTCACATAGCAGGTCGAAAAAATCGCGACTTTGCCCGGTGTTCGCTCGCCGTCTTTCACCGGCGCGGCGCTGTGCAATGCGCCCTTCGCGAGCGATCGAAATTTTTGTGTCGCAAGCGATGGAATCCACGCGTCTTTGTCGACGCCCAACTGGCTCTCCATAAAACCGCGCGCAAACTTGGTTTTGTTGATGGCGTTCGCGGTTTGCACGACGATGGGAATGCCCGCAAACTTTCCTTGCAAGTCGGTCGATGCGAGAAATTTCTCGGCCAGTCTGACTTCGCCCTTTTTGAATTTGATCGCCTTTGCGCGCAGCATCAAATGCGGGAAATCCACGTTCCACGCGTGAGGCGGCGTGTACGGGCATTTCGTCATGTAGCAGACGTCGCACAGATAGCACTGGTCGACGACTTTCATGAAATCTTTTTTGTCGACGCCGTCGACTTCGAGTGTGCTCGATTCGTCGATCAAATCGAAGAGCGTCGGAAAGCTGTTGCACAAGCTGACGCAGCGGCGGCAGCCGTGACAAATGTCGTACACACGCTCAAGCTCATGGTTCAGCGATTCTTCATTCCAGAAGTCCGGATTCTTCCAGTCAATCGCGTGACGGGTGGGGGCTTCGAGATTGCCTTCTCTCATATTCTTACCGGTGAGCAGTGAGTAGTGAACAGTGAGCGGTAAAGGGTGAGCAGCGGGTGAGCGCAGCGAACAAAAACTGTTCACTGCTCACCGTTCACTACTCACCGGCGCACAACGTGCGCAACGCGTCTAGTCAGCCAGCGCGTCGAGCGCCTTTTGATAGCGATTGGCGTGTGAGCGCTCGGCCTTCGCAAGCGTTTCGAACCAGTCGGCGATTTCGTCGAAACCTTCCTCGCGCGCGGATTTGGCCATGCCTGGGTACATATCCGTGTACTCATGCGTTTCGCCCGCGACAGCGGATTTCAGATTGTCGCGGCTGGAACCAATCGGCAGATCGGTCGCGGGGTCGCCAACCATTGCCAAATAGTCAAGGTGACCGTGCGCATGGCCAGTCTCGCCTTCGGCGGTGGAGCGAAACAGCGCGGCTACGTCGTTCTGACCTTCGACGTCAGCTTTGTTCGCGAAATACAGGTAACGGCGGTTCGCTTGGCTCTCGCCTGCAAACGCGTCTTTCAGGTTTTGGTGGGTCTTCGTACCTTTGAGATTCATGGATGCACTCCTTGGGAAATCAATTTCGCGGCATCTGAATGATGCGACGCTACTCGCACTCTGCGCCTTTTTCTTATCGAAGGTGACGAACAGTTCCAATCAGTGTGATTGCAAATTCCGATTACGCCGCGACTAAAACTTCGGTTTCCTTGACGGTTACCGGCTGGCGAATCAAGTGATCGAACGCGCTGAGCGCCGCTTTTGCTCCTTCGCCAGCCGCAATCACGATCTGTTTGTACGGTACAGTCGTGCAATCGCCAGCTGCGAATACGCCATCAATATTGGTATGGCCTTTCGCGTCCACCACGATTTCACCGAAGCGGCTGAGTTCAACCGTGCCCTTGAGAAATTCCGTGTTTGGCACCAAACCGATCTGTACGAACACGCCTTCGAGCTCAACCTGATGCTCTACGCCAGTCGCGCGGTCTTTGTATTTCAAGCCGTTCACCACGCTCCCATCGCCCGTGATCTCCGTCGTCTGCGCGTTCACATGAATCGTCACGTTCGCCAGACTTTTCAGTTTGTTCACGAGCACGGCGTCGGCCTTTAGCTGGTCGGCAAACTCAATCAATGTGACGTGCTGCACGATGCCCGCGAGATCGATCGCCGCTTCCACGCCCGAGTTGCCGCCACCAATTACTGCCGTGCGTTTTCCCTTAAACAGCGGGCCGTCGCAATGCGGACAATAGGCCACGCCCTTGTTTCTGTATTCCTGCTCGCCAGGCACATTGACGTTGCGCCAACGTGCGCCCGTGGAGAGGATCACGCTGCGAGCTTTGAGCACGCCGCCGTTAGCCATCTGCACCGATATCAAGCCACCGGGTTGCGCGGCTGGAATTAACTTCTCCGCACGCTGCAAATTCATAATCTCAACGCCGTAATGACGGACTTGCGCTTCGAGCGCTGCGGCGAACTTAGGGCCATCCGTCTCTAACACTGAGATGTAGTTTTCAATCGCCATTGTGTCGTTGACCTGCCCGCCAAATTTCTCAGCGGCCACGCCCACGCGAATGCCTTTGCGTGCGGCGTAAACTGCTGCCGCCGCGCCTGCTGGGCCACCACCGACAATCAACACATCGAACGCTTCCTTCGCGTTGAGTTTCGCGGCTTCTCGTGCGCCCGAGTTTGTGTCGAGCTTGGCAACGATTTCTTCGACGCTCATGCGTCCAGAGCCAAACTCATTACCGTTGAGAAACACCATTGGCACCGCCATGATTTCGCGCGCCGTAACTTCGTCTTGAAATGCGCCGCCCTCAATCACCACGGTCTTCACTTTGGGATTGAAAATCGCCATGAGCGAGAGCGCCTGCACGACGTCAGGGCAGTTGTGGCAAGTCAGCGACATGTAGACCTCGAAGTTGAAGTCTCCGTCCAGCGCCTTGATCGCGTCGATCACGTCGGCCTCAACTTTCGGCGGATGTCCGCCCGTCCACAACAGCGCCAACACGAGTGATGTGAATTCATGCCCTAACGGCAGCCCTGCAAATCGCACGCCGTTGCTCTCACCGTCTCGAACAACCACGAAGGATGGCTTGCGCGCGTCGTTACCTGTGGTGTCGAGCGAGACCTTGTCGGACAAACTCACGATGTCGTCTAACAAACTGCGCATCTCGGCGGCGGTGGCGCTGTCGTCGAGCGACGCGATCAACCGAATCGGTTGGCGCAGCATGCCAAGATAGGTTTGAAGCTGGGACTTTAGGGTGGCGTCAAGCATGGCGAAACTCTTAGAAAATGGTCGCCCGCAATCCACTGCGGTGGCGCAGAGATCGAACGAAAGGTGGCTTGGTGGGTTTTGTGTCGGGCAGCAGTGCCGCCCAAAAAATCCGTCGCGCTCGTGTGCGTGTCGACGGGTTTGCGCGCCGCGAGAAACCTGCGGCGCGATGCTGGGAATTAGATCTTGCCGACCAGTTCCAGTGACGGCGCAATGGTCTTCGCGCCTTCGTTCCATTTAGCAGGGCAGACTTGGCCCGGATTGGCTGCCGTGTAGATCGCGGCCTTGAGCTTGCGCAGTGTTTCTTTGACGTCGCGAGCGATTTCGTTGGAGTGGATTTCCATCGTCTTGATCACGCCATCAGGATTGATCACGAACGTACCGCGCAGCGCCAAGCCTTCTTCGGGAATGTGCACGCCGAACGCGTTGGTCAATGTATGCGTTGGGTCGCCGACCAAAGGGAATTTGGCTTTGCCGACCGCGGGCGACGTTTCGTGCCACACCTTGTGCGAGAAGTGCGTGTCGGTGGTGACGATGTAAACCTCAGCGCCAGCCTTTTGGAATTCGGCGTAATTGTCGGCAGCGTCTTCAACTTCCGTCGGGCAGTTGAAGGTGAACGCTGCGGGCATGAAAATCAAGACTGACCATTTGCCCTTGAGTGTTGCGTCGGAGACTTCGACAAATTTGCCGTTGTGGAAAGCGGTGGTTTTGAACGGTTGGACTTGGGTGTTGATAAGCGACATGGTTTTCCTTGATTGAGTTAGAGAGAAGTGAGAACTTACGCACGTATCGGCAAACATCGCCGCCCTTTGCTCGTCGCAACTTCTGCTCGATTCAGTGACACAGCGTCTGAAGAACGCTGCGTTAGGATGAAATATGCCTCATTTTTAAGTGGCTGTAACGAATAGTTTTCGCCGCTTCAATCGGATAAAACGATTACAAACCCATTTCCCTCAATCACAACTAACGTTTCCCCAGCGCAACTAGCGAAGCCGCTAACGCCTCATCAAGAGGCGTAATCGGAGGAGCGAGCGATTTCGCCACCGCGCCCGCGACAATCTCGTGCGGCATTTCCCACATGTACCGTAGTTCTGGCAGTTCGCGCCAGCCGGGCACCACCAGCGAGGCCACGCGAATGAACGCCCACGGAAAGCGCTTCAACGCTACGGCGCGCCCGGTGACTCGCGCCAACGCCGCCGCCATTTCTTCCATCGTGATGCAGTACCCCGCGAAATTCACTACCGAGAACTTCGGCAGCGTGTCACGCGCCTCGGCGACGCGCACGAACATCTGCGCTAAATCCGGCACATACGCCCAACTGTGTTTGGTGTTGGGCGGGCTGAGCGTGGTGACCTTGCCTTTCGAGATCTCCTTGACCGTCGCCAGATCAAACCAACTGCCCGAGCCGCTGCCAAAAAAGTCCCCCGCCCGCAACACAACACTTGGCACGCCTTCGCTCGCCGCAACTTGCAACATGTGTTCAAGCTGCACACGAATCTTGCCTTTCTTTGTGTCGGCACGTTGAGCGGTGTTCTCCAGCAGCAATTCAGGCTGTGCCGAACCGAAGTTATAGATGTTGCCGGGGAACAAAATCGTCGCACCGGTCTTCTTCGCAAGCGCGATGGTCGCCGCAAGCAGAGGTACCGCCGCAGTCGGCCATTCTGCGTACGGCGGGTTGGCCGCATGCACGATAACGTCCACCGCACCGACGAGTGCAAACGCACGATCAACGTCGAGCGGATCAACAAGCGCTTCGGTCGCGCCGTTAGGCAGTGGCGTTTGGCCGGCTGTGCGTCGTTGCGCCTGCACAGTCCAGCCCGCAGCGGCGAAGGCTTTCGTTACGGCGGCGCCTAGACGTCCGCTACTACCCAAGACCAAAACTTTTTTCATCACTTGCTCTCTGTTTGCGCTGCCCCTTGCGGGACGATGGAGCGCATTTTGGGCATGAATGGGATATTACACAATTCCATAGCGTAGAATTTCTGCTATGCTTTTTTGAATACTCACGCCCGTCACCAGAGCGTACGCCTTGAGCGAGCGTTTCGCCTGCACCGCTAAAAAACATCACCATGCCCAAGTCTCCGAACACCACCGCGCAACCCGTGAACTTCGACTGGTCGCTGATGCCATCGTTTCTCGCGGTCATTGATGCCGGGAGTCTGCTGGGGGCAGCGCGCCAACTGCAGCAGGCGCAACCCACATTGGGGCGCCACATCGACGCGCTGGAATCCCAGCTTGGCGTGAGCTTGTTTGAGCGCACCGGACGCGGCTTAGTGCCCACCGAACGCGCGTTGGCGATTGCGGGTTTTGCCCGCGGCATGCAGGCGCAGGCTGATGATTTGTCACGTTCGCTGTCGCAACTGGCGACGCAAACGGCGGGCACGGTGCGCATCACGGCCAGCCAAACGGTGGCCGCCTACGCGCTGCCTCCTTTGCTCGCAGAACTGCGCGCGGTCGCGCCGGAAATTCAGATTGAACTCGTCACCAGCAACGAGGTGAAAAACTTGCTGCGTCGCGAAGCCGACATCGCGATTCGCATGGTGCGGCCCGAACAGTCGGGGCTCATCACGCGAAAGATCGGCGACGTGCAGCTCGGCGCGTTCGCACACAAGCGCTACTTGAAAAAGCGGGGCACGCCGCAGCAGCCCGCAGATCTGTTTTCGCACGATCTCATCGGTTTCGATCAAGACGATTCGATGTTGCGCGGTTTTCGTAACTTCGGCGTCGACATCGACAAGACAGCGTTCGCGCTTCGAAGCGACGATCACATCGTGCACTGGCAAGGCGTGCGCGCTGGGCTCGGCATCGGTTTCGTCGCTGAATACGTCGGGCGGCAGGACGCTAGCGTCGTTCGGGTGCTGCCGACCATGCCGCTGCCCCCGCTTCCGGTGTGGCTCACGTCGCACCGCGAGATTCATGGCAATCCACGCATCCGCCGCGTGTTTGATTTTTTGGCCGAGCGGTTTATGGCGGGTGTAACGGAGTAGCGGCGTGCACGCGACCCGCACCACGCGGCGGGCGCGCGTCCATCGGTGACAATAAGTTAACAGCTTTTGCGCTGCGGCGACTGCCATGCGGTCGTTTAACGACGTTTTATCGCTGAGTCGACTTTCATAATTTTCGACCTTAAACCGCCACTGGGCAGTCGTTAGCGCTAAGAAGCTAGGATTCTTGTCATCTATATTTCACGCGGGTTGCAGTGGCGTTTTTCGGTGAAAATAGCGTAAAATTTAGGCAATGACAAACGAAACACACGCCACCTCATCCGCTGCAGCCGATGCTCCAGCCGCCACCGAAACCCTCGCTGCAGTTACCCCGCTCGCCGAACTCGCTGTGCCCGCTGAAGCCACGGAATCCGTGCTCGCGTCCGCCACCGTCGTGAAGGTCGACGCCACTGTGCCAGCCGACATCACGTTCGCGCAGCTCAACCTCGCGGAACCCATCCTGCGTGCGGTCACCGAATCGGGCTACACCAAGCCCACGCCGATTCAGGCGCAGGCGATTCCGATCGTGCTCTCCGGCCTCGACGTGATGGGCGGCGCGCAAACCGGCACCGGCAAAACCGCCGCTTTCACGCTGCCGATCCTCAACCGGATCATTAAGCACGCCAACAGCTCCCCTTCGCCCGCACGCCACCCGATTCGCGCGCTCATGCTCGCCCCCACGCGCGAGCTGGCGATCCAAATTCAAGAAGCCGTCGAAACCTACGCCAAACACACCGGCATTCGCTCCACCGTCGTTTTCGGCGGCGTGGATATCAAGGAGCAAAAAGCCGCTGTGCGCGCTGGCGTCGAGATTTTGGTTGCCACGCCCGGTCGCCTGCTCGACCACCTTGAGCAAAAAAATCTCTCGCTAAATCAGGTCGAAGTTTTGGTCCTGGATGAAGCTGATCGCATGCTCGACATGGGCTTCATCCCCGACATCGTGCGCATCATCGGCCTCTTGCCTGAGAAGCGGCAAAGCTTGCTCTTCTCCGCGACGTTCTCAGACGAAATCAAGAAGCTCGCCGACCGCATGCTCAAAGCGCCGGTGCTGATCGAAGTGGCGCGCCGCAACGAATCTGCGGCGAATGTCGCACAGCAGATGTATCGCGTGCACGGCGACGACAAGCGCCGTCTGCTCGGCCACATGGTCAACTCGCAAAACTTGCAGCAAGTGCTCGTGTTTTCGCGCTCGAAATTGCAGACCGCGCGCCTCGCGCGTGAGCTTGCGCGCGACGGCTTCACCACCGACGCCATTCACGGCGACAAAACGCAAGATGAGCGCATGAAAGCGCTCGAAGCCTTCAAGAACGGCACCGTTCGAATTTTGGTTGCCACTGACGTCGCTGCGCGCGGCATCGACATCGATCAATTGCCCACGGTCGTGAACTACGAGCTGCCGTTCGTTGCCGAGGATTACGTGCACCGAATCGGTCGCACAGGCCGCGCCGGCGCGTCGGGAACGGCGATTTCATTCGTGTCGCCGGACGACGGCAAGCTTCTGGCCGAAATTGAAAAACTCATCAAGAGGAAGCTCGACGAGCAGCCAATGCCTGACTTGTCGCGCTACGGCGAACGCTATGGGCCGCGTAAGGCGGCAGATGAATCTCCACGCGCACCGCGCGGTGAGGTCTACGGCAACGTGCGTCCTTCAATGGCAGAACCGCGCCGCACGAATTATCAAGGCGGCCGCGACAAGACCCATTTCGACCTCAATCCTGACCAGCCCATCGCCCCGAACGCTCAAGGCGCTCGTGGCGCGCGACACGTCACCAACGGTCGCCGTGCGATGAACGAAGTGTGCGCGTTGCTGCGCGCGCCGGTGCGTGCGCCGCGCCCTGCGCCCGCTGTAGCCGCCGTACCAGCTGCGCCAGACGCGACAGTTGCGGAAGCGGCACCGCTTGCTGCAGCCGTTGCTGAGCCGACAGCCGCGATGACGATTTCACACGGTGCGCCCGCTGCGGACATGGCCCAAATCTCCTCTGCTACGTCGGTTGTACAAGACTCCACGCCGAGCGTGACCGCGACAGCGTAATGTCTGAGCTGTCGCCGTCCGCACAAAGAGTGCAAAACGCTCTCGCTGCCGCAGGCAGCAGCGCGCAGATTACCGAACATGAAAATCCAGGGCGTACGGCCGCAGAGGCAGCCGAGTTGCTCGGTTGCGACATCGCACAGATCGCAAAGAGCATCATCTTCAGAAACGCAGCAACTGGCACCTCGGTGCTGGTGATTACCAGTGGCGGCAATCGCGTGGACGAGAAGAAGGTCGCCGCGATCATCGGTGAAAAACTCGCCAAAGCCGACGCAGCCTTCGTGCGTGAGCAAACCGGTTTCGCGATCGGCGGCGTGCCGCCCATCGCGCACACCAACCCCGGCGCGATATTGTTAGACGAAGATTTGCTCGCCTTTGACACCGTGTTCCCTGCCGGCGGCACGCCGCACGCCATGTTCGCGGTTGATCCGCAGGAGCTCATCGGGCTCAGTGGCGCGCGCGTCGCGAACGTTGCGCTCGCGCGACTCTAGACGTTCACTTCGCGACACCGAATCACGCCGCACGGGTCCCCGCTGGGACCGGAAAATATCGAGCACGAATCGCCATAAACGGCGTCTCGACCAGACGGTACAACAGCCACCCCGCAGCTAGGCAGGCGATGCTTACGACGACCACACCAAGCGCGCTATTCGGGTCGACGCCGTACGTCTTAAGCGGTGTTCGCAGCATGTGCGCGACAGCCTTGTGCGTCAAATACAACGCGTACGACCACGCCGCCAACTGCGCCGCACCGGGCACGCGCCACGCGTTGAGCGGCGACGCAGGACTCAGCGCCGAAGCCAGCAACACCGCAAACGCAATCGCGAGGAACGAGTACCCGAACGCCGTCATCGCGAAGCCGTAACCGTAGTCCGGAATTTCGTAAAAATTGAACAGCGCCCAAAGCATCACGGCCACGCAACTCACGCCCACCGCGAACAACGCACGCCCACGCTCCATGAGCCACTGCCAGGCGTTCACATGAAAGTTTTTGATGAGTGCCACGGCCACGCCTGGCAGCAACTCATCGGCTCGGCACAGCGACGCGTAATAGATGTTGGGGTGATAGCCACGAATCGCGTCGCTTTCGAGCAGGCCATACTGCGTCCACAGCCATGCGCGCCAGCAGATCGCGGCGACGATGGCGGCAGCGATCAAGCCCCACATCATGTGCGCAAACGTTTCTAAATTTCGCGTCGGTATCGCCCCCATCACGAGCAATACCGTCATCGGCAGAAAGACGTAAAACTGCTCTTCAATACACAACGACCACGCATGTGAAAACGCGGTGCCCGGCTGCAACTGAATGTTCTGCGTGAACGTCAGAAATTGCCATAGCGGCGGCGGCGTCTTGCCTCCCATCGCAACGGGAAACAAAAAATACAGCGCAAGTACGAAGTAAAAATTCGGCAGCGTGCGCAAAAAACGACGCGCGTAAAAACGCTTTAGCGACAGCGTTTCCGTACGGCGCAATTCCGCGAAAATTTGATTGCCAATCAAATAGCCGCTGAGCACGAAAAACAAATCGACGCCGACCCAACCGATGGTGCTGAGCCAACCAAACGTGTCTTCGCCGCTGACGAACACTTGATAGTGATACATGAACACCAGCAAGATCGCAGCGGCACGAAGCGTGTCTAGCCCGAAGACACGGGCGTGAACTTCCGTTGAACTCAATCCGCGCCCTGCTCACTCAACTCAAAGTGGGCGGGTCGCGTTTTCAACACATGCAGCAAACATCCCATCAAGCAAGACTACTTCGCCGACAACCCAAGTCGCTCGATGAGCGCTTTGTCCTTCGCGAACGTCTCGCGAGCCCACTTGGCGTAATCCTCGCCGCTGCGATACCAGAGGTCTTGGTTCAGTTGGTCAAGCACTTCAAGATGCTTCGGGTCATCCATCGCTTTCTTGAACGCATCGTGCAGAACTTTCATCACAGCCGGGTCCATGCCTTTCGGGCCGACGAATCCGTAGGGTGAGTTGCCGACGACGTTGTAGCCCAGGTCTTTCGCGGTCGGCACATTCGGCCAGCGTTTGGTGCGCTTTTCACCGAATGTCGCCAATAGACGCATTTGACCGCCGTCGATGTACTTGTCCCACCCGGTCGCGTCGCTACCTGCCATGACGTGACCACCCAGCACAGCAGTCATCAAGTCAGCATTCCCTTTGAACGGCACGTGGTTGAGTTGCACCTTCGCCGCATCGGCGATTTCTTCGATCAGCAAATGCGGCGACGTGCCGGTACCTGTTGAGCCGTAGTCGATCTTGCCCGGCGCTTTGCGCGCGGCCTCCATGTACTCGGCAAAGCTCTTGTAAGGCGAATCGGATTTCACGACGAATCCAAACGTGTAACCGGACACGCCCATGATGAAACTGAAATCATTGATCGGGTGCCACGCGGTTTTTTGCATGTGCGGGATACGCAGCATTCCCATAGGAAATTGCGCGATGGTGTAGCCGTCGGGCTTGGCGTTAAGCGCCATGTTGCCTGGCCCCAAGGTGCCGCCGCCGCCTGGCTGATTCTGCACGACGACGTTTTGGCCAAGATGCTTGCCCGCGATATCGGCAATTGCGCGCAAGTGCCGATCCGTCGAGCCGCCGGCCGGCCACGGCACGATGAGCGTGATGGGTTTGTTCGGAAACGCTTGCGCGAAGCTGGTCGCGGGAATGAGCGCGCCCAGCATGGGCAGCGCCATCGCCGCAGCGATCAATGTGCGGCGCAGAGATGTGTGTGGTGCGTTGTTTGACATATGCCGTTCCTCCTTTGAAATCCTCGGCATATTATCCACGGGGATGTGTACTTTTGGGAGCGGGCTTGCCCGTGATCGACAATGTCGCGCGCGGTGCTCTGTAGAACGCCGAGGTCAATCGCGGGCAAGCCCGCTCCCACATGCTGCGAAAATACAGGCATGACCACGAGCACCACCCCGCACAATCCTTGGCTTTTGACGACCGCACCGATGATGGATTGGTCGGATCGACACTGCCGCGTTCTGTTTCGTTTACTCGCACCGAACGCGCGCGTGTACACCGAGATGGTGACCACCGGCCCGTTTGTTTACGGCGACGCGATTCAACACCATCGCCATCTGCATTTCACGGCGGCTGAGCATCCGGTCGCGCTACAACTCGGCGGCAGCGAGCGCGAGCACTTGGCGACCGCGGCGAAAATGGGCGCTGATTGGGGTTATGACGAAATCAATTTGAACTGCGGCTGTCCGTCCGAGCGCGTGCAGCGCGGGGCGTTCGGCGCGTGCTTGATGGCCGAGCCGGGGCTCGTTGCCGATTGCGTTAAAGCGATGGTCGACGCTGTGCCTTCGAACATTCCGGTGACCGTGAAACACCGCATTGGACTTGATTACGCGGAGGATTACGGTTTTGTGCGCGACTTCGTGGGAACGGTGGCGGCCGCCGGATGCAACGTGTTTATCGTGCACGCGAGGAACGCGGTGCTCAAAGGCTTGAGCCCGAAAGCCAACCGCGAAATACCGCCGCTTCGATACGAGGTCGTCTCAAAATTGCGTGAAGATTTTCCGGCGCTAACGTTTGTGCTCAACGGCGGACTGACCAGCGCGCAGCAGTGCGAAAGCGCGCTAAACGTCGCCAATGCACCGCACGGCGTGATGCTCGGTCGCGCCGCGTACCACGACTCGTACGTGCTCGCACAAACGCAGAGCGCGCACTTCGGCACACCGCTACCAACGCGCGAAGCGATTGTCGAAGCGATGGTCGAATATGTGAACAAGGAATTCGCCGCCACGCGCGGGTGGACGCATCCGACCCGCGTGCGCGATGTGGCGCGTCACATGCTGGGCCTCTTCAGTGGGCAAGTCGGCGGAAAATCCTGGCGGCGGCAGCTGTCGGACTACCGAGTGCTCGACGAAAACGATCCGACGCTGTTTCTGCGCGCGCTGCCGTACCAAGGTGAAAACCACGCGTACGACGATCACCGGCAACCGTTGCTCGACGCGATGACGGGCTAACGCGCGAACGCGTGCGGTGTCTTTGACGTATACAGCTTCTTGCCCGCAACGACAGCCAGGCGGTCGTTACAGCGCTTTTTTCTACAAGTCAACAATGCTGAAAAACGCCCTACAAGCTAAGCGGACCAGTCGTTAGCGCTAAAAAGCTGAAAAGCGCTTTCGGTCCAGTCCGCACCAGTAACCAGCGCCTAGTCCAGCGAAATCCCGCGCTCTTTCACGACGCGCGCCCACAGCGTTGTTTGCGCGCGGATGAATTGCTGCGCCGCCTCGGGTTTCGCGGTTTGCATTTCTCCGCCGAGCGAGGCGATGCGCGCCTTGACCTCGGGCGAATCCATCG
>DAINAJ010000026.1:4782-22706 GCA_036733505.1 Casimicrobium sp. | reverse complement strand
GGAGATGAACGCATCGCGTCCACCGTCGCCGTAGGCCGTCTGCAACGCGCCACTGCTCACCGGAAAAGTGTTGCTGCCGGATTGTTGCGTATCGCCCACCACATAGACTTCGCCACTGACCGGGTGAATGGCTATACCCTGCGCCGAATCCGTGCCATCGCCGCCAAGGTAAGTGGTGGCGCGCAACGTTTTGAGATCGGCGCTGAACTGTGCCACAAAGGCGTCGCCGGCCCCCCCGCCAGAGGTGGGCTGCACGCCGGCAGACACGCCCGCGGGAAAGCCGGTGGTCGATGCGGTGTAGCCCGCGATGTACACATCGCCCGTGTGCGGATGGATTGCAATCGCCTTCGCGATCTCGTGGCCGGGGCCGCCCAGATAGGTCGCGGCGACGAGGCGCGTGAGATCGCTGCTGAGCCGCGCGACGAACGCGTCGCCCGTACCGCCGTTGTAGCTGGCGTCGTAGCTACCGGCAACGCCAGTCAGGTTGTTCGCGCTGGAGTCGGTAAACCCCGCGATGTAGACGTCGCCGCTCAGCGGATGCACGGCCATCGCGTAGGCTGCGTCGGAGCCCGAGCCGCCGACGTAGGTCGTTTTGAGCAACGGGTCGATGACGAGCGGACGCGCGCGATCGTAGTCACCCAGCGCGAAGCCGTAAGTGTGCGTGGCGGCATTGAGCGCGTAGCTGACGGGCACGGGCTCCTTGCCGCCGTCGGCGGTTTCCTGAAATGCGATTGGCGCGGTGAAGGCGACAGCTCCGTTGCCGGTGTGGGCGATGAGTTCGCCTTCGGTTCCGATTTCGAGTTTTTGCGCACCGGCGAGTTGGATGTGGATTTGTTTTGGGTCGTGCTTCGGGGCGACGGTGAAGATTTTTTCTACGTTGTTGCCAGTCGCTCGGAGTTGCACGTTGATGCCGGGATACATGTCGCCAAGGTTTACGCGCTCGTAGGTGTTTAAGCTGGTGGCGTGTTTTGTGGCATCGGAGCCAATGGCGTAGCTGACTTTGCCTTCCATTGGGCGCAAGCCCGCAGGGGCTGTGAGCGTGCTTTGGGTCATCGTACGCGCTTGGCCGCTGGCGTCGACGAGGGTTTCGCTGAGCGCCCAGCCGGGGCTGCGTTCAATTGATTTTTGTAGACGACGACTCGGCGTCGCTTCAGGGCGCACGTTTGTAGGCGACGAATTGGCGTCGCCCGGTTGCTTAACGGGAAGCGCGGCCGAGTCCGCGCCTACATTGCCTTGTAGGCGACGACTTGGCGTCGCTTCGTGTTTGGGCTTCCCCGGCAGGCTGTACACCAGTTCGCCCTGATTGGTGACAAACAACGTCCCGGCAAACGTCTTCGCACCGAACGCAGCGCGTGCGTCCCACTGACCCGCGTTCGGAACGAACGGCACGCTCATCGCGGCGAGCTTTTGTTGTGCGGTGGCGAGCGTGAGGGCTGGCGTTTGCGATGCGGTTGCGGAGGCAACAAGCGCGGTCGCGCCGACGGCGAGCGTCGCACTTTGCACGAACAGTGCGCCCGGCGATTTGAGAAAACGAACCATGTGACGCCACCCCTAAGATTTGTTCCCGTTATGGGCGTAACTGTAGGCGATGAACCACCAATCGCAAAGCGACAAATCTCGGAGAATCAGCTTTTACGCGCTAACGACCGGCGGGCGGTCGTTTGGGGCGAAAAATCCCGGTTATCAACAATGGGGTTTTTATGCGTGTAACGACCGCCTGGCGGTCGCTGGAGCGATAAAGCTGTATTGAATCGCTCTGGTTCACGCAAGCGCGGCCGAGTCCGCGCCTACATCCGGTTGTAGGCGACGACTTGGCGTCGCTCGATCTTGTAGGCGACGACTTGGCGTCGCGTTGCCGTCGCTACGCGTGGCGCGTGGCTAGGGGTTGATCACCAACACGTTGAATTTCATGCCCGGCACCATGTCTTGGTCGCCTGCGGGATTGACGATCATCCAACGTCCCACCGCGGGCACGGAACACATGCTGCCGCCATCGTCGTCGTACATCACATTCACGGGTTTGCCGTAACTTGCGAAGCTGGTAGAACGCGTGCCAATGTTCGGCGTCACCACCAAAATCGCGTCTGGTTTGCCGTTGGTGAGCGGATGATCGATCGCCGTGCGCGAGAGGCCGAACGGCCCGTCGCTGCGGCACGGCCCCGCAACAGGCACCACATGGGTGAACATATTGGTGCCGCTTTGCTTGGCGGGATTGCCGGGCTGATTCTCGCCCGCCCCCGGCAGGCGGATGCCGCCGTTGGCCTGGATGACGAATTGTTTTGGGCCGGTGGATGTAGTGTCGGAAAAAATCTCGCTTCCCCAGACAAACGCGTAGTCGTGATTGGCTTTGGCGCGAAGACCTGCGGCAAAGCTGAATTGCCCAACAGCGCGATTTTCCGTGCCACCCGGGATGGTGCTGTTGAGGCCACTTGCGATGTTGTCGAAGCCACCGCTAACGACCGCGCGAACTCCGGTGGCCTGATTCTTGTCTCCCCCCGCAACCACGGAATTTTGGCCTACAACGTTGAGGTAACCGCCCCCGACGGTGCCGTAGTGACCGGTCACTTGATTGGGCTCGCCGGGCCGCCCGCCGCCGGCCACAGTCGCACCAGTGATTCCCGCCGCGACGCTATTCACCCTACTGCCATTGATCGTGTTCGGCGCTACTCCCTCGGTGCCGGTCGCATAAGAAATCCGCAACCCATCGTCGCCATTGGCCGGATCAACCAGCAGCTTGATCGTGGACTGCGGGGCTTTGAGAGTGAGCGGTCGGTTGTCGTTGTTGCCGAGCACGGAGGCGACGCCTGCGCCGAGCGCGAAGGTGTTGCCGCCGTGCACAAACGCGTTGATTGCGCCGCCCACCGCGCAGCCGTTGGCGAGGAAGCTGGTGACGCTAGCGGCGACAGCGGGCGTGAGGCCGAGGCCATTGGTCACAGCCGCGCCGCTGAATCCCGCGAGGTGGCGCGCGATGACGGTGGTGTCGATGGTGTCGACGACGCCGTCTTGATTGACGTCGAGCGCGCAGCCGACGCATTCGATGTTGGCCTTCACCTGCAACGGATCAAGGCTCGCGTAGCGCGTGCTCGCGGTGAGCGGCGCGCCGGTGATGCCGAGCGCGTAGCGCGTGAGCACGACACCGTCGTTCACCGCGTCGGAGCCGCCGGTGTCGAACGGGCAGGTTTGGGCGTGGAGCGAAGGCGTGAAGACTGCGGCCAACAGCGCAAGCACCGCCACCGTGGGATGAAACCGTTGAAACATGGGCGAGCTTTCGAGGGGTGAAATGAATCGTCGCCGCAAGGATAGCGGGCTAGCGGGCGATGAACAAGGCGACGGTGCGTTGTCGGCGGTGGGGGCTGTATTCGTAGCCTCGATGCAGCGCAGCGGAATCGAGGGGCGCGCCTACGGCTGGGTGCAGCACGGGCAAGCGCGGCCGAGTCCGCGCCTACATCCGGTTGTGGTTGGATTGCTCTGACTAACGCGAGCGCGGCCGAGTCCGCGCCTACATTTTTTGTAGGCGACGACTTGGCGTCGCTCGACCATGTAGGCGACGACTTGGCGTCGCTAGTGCCGTCAATCACCCATTGGCTTGCGGGATGGCCGAAACACCGAATCGAGGCATCAGCTTTTTCGCACCAACGACCAGCCGGTGGTCGTTACAAAAGAAAAACGGCTCAAGTTGACTTGAGCCGTTTTTTTGCTGCGTGCGCCGCTGGGCGGTTGTTAGCGGGGAAAAGCTGTTCATGGTTCGACAAGCTCACCACGAACGTTGGAGATTCACCGCGAACAGGCAAACCCAACGCGAACGGCCGGAACCGTGCGCGTTCGAGCGTGCCATTACTGCATGTGCTGACCGCCGTTAATGGCGATGTTCGCGCCGGTGAGGAATGCTGCTTCTTCGCTGGCGAGGTACGCGACGAGACCTGCAACCTCTTCCGGTTTGCCGAGGCGGCCCATCGGGATTTGCGGGATGATCTTGCTGTCGAGCACGTCAGCGGGAATCGCCATGACCATCTTGGTGCCGATGTAGCCCGGCGAGATGGTGTTGACGGTCACGCCTTTGCGCGCGACTTCAAGCGCGAGAGCTTTGGTGAAGCCATGCATACCGGCTTTGGCGGCCGAGTAGTTGGTTTGGCCGAAAGCGCCTTTTTGACCGTTCACCGACGAGATGTTGATGATGCGGCCCCAGTTGCGCTCAAGCATGCCGTCGCAGACTTGCTTGGTCATGTTGAAGGCGGAGTCGAGGTTGGTCGACATCACAGCGTCCCAGTTGACCTTGTCCATTTTCTTGAACGTCATGTCGCGCGTGATACCGGCGTTGTTGACCAGCACGTCGATCGGACGGCCGAGGTCTTTGGTGACTTGCTCAACGCAGGCTTTGGCAGAGTCGTAATCGGCGACGTCGCACGGATACGCGCGGAAGCTAAAGCCTTGCTGTTTCATGGCTTCGAGCCATTCGGCGGATTTTTTGTTGCCGGGGGAATACGTGGTGACGACCACGTAACCCAGCGCTGCCATCTTGATGCAGATCGCCTCGCCCAAACCGCCCATACCGCCCGTAATCAGTGCTACTCGTGACATGTTCTCTCTCCTCGTGTGAACGTAAAAAAATTAAGCTTTTTCTAAAACATAGGTGCCCGGCGCAGCGCCGAGCGTGGACTTTTCAACCTTTCGAGCAGCGACGCGCTTGCCCGAGTGCTTCGCCAGCCAGTTATACCAATGGGGCCACCAGCTTCCCGCTGTTTCTTTGGCCTTGGCGTCCCACGAGTCCGCATCCGGTGCGGGCCAAGTGCCGGTCCAGTAACTGCGCTTTTTTGGCCCCGGCGGGTTAATCACGCCAGCGATGTGCCCCGACGCGCCGACCACAAATTCCACGTCGCCGCCCCACAATTCGGCCGACGCGTACGCACTCTTCCACGGCACGATGTGATCTTCGCGCGAGCAGTACACGTAGGAAGGAACGTCGACGAGCGAGAGATCAATCGGCTCACCGAGCATTTCAAGCGCGCCGGCTTCGAGCAGTTTGTTGTCGAGATAGAAATTGCGGAGGTAATACAAATACATCGGACCGGGCAGATTGGTGGAATCGCCGTTCCAGTAGAGCAGATCAAACGCTGGTGGATCTTGCCCTTTGAGGTAGTTGTTAACGACGTAATTCCAAATCAAATCGTTGGCGCGCAGGCTGGCAAATGATTGCGCCAGCTCGGAGCCTTTCATCAGGCCATCCTTGCCGCCTTCACCAAATTGCTGCGCGCGCATTTGGTAGGTGCTCTCGCCGAGGTAGGCCTTGATGTCACCGGGCTCGCTGAAATCGAGAAGCGTGGTCAAGTACGTTGCGCTCTCAACGAAGTCGTCGAGCTCGCCACGTGCCGCGAGCACGCCAAGCGCGCAGGAGAGAATCGTTCCGCCGACGCAGAAGCCGAGCGCGTTGATGGTTTCAACGTCCGCATGGGCGCGTACTTCATCAATCGCGGTGAGCACGCCCTCTTCCAGATAGTCTTCCCAAGTGAGTGTTTTCAGGGCTTCGGAGACGTTGCGCCACGAGACTAAGTAAACGTCGAAGCCTTGCGCGACAGCGTGCGCTACGAACGAGTTCTCGGGCTTGAGATCAAGGATGTAGAACTTGTTGATGCATGGCGGCACGATGAGGAGCGGGCGCTGATGCACCAGCTTTTCGGTGGGCGTGTAACGAATGAGTTCGAAGAGTTCGTTGCGGAAAACCACCTGCCCCGGCGTGAGCGCGAGGTTTTTGCCGACGGCAAACGCGCTCTCGTCGGTCATCGCGATGTGGCCGGTTTCAATGTCGTGCTTGAGATTCTCAAGGCCGTGCTTGAGGCTCTCTCCGTTGGTCTCAACCGCGCGCTCAATGGCTTCAGGGTTGGTCAGGAAGAAATTGCTTGGCGCAACAGCGTCGAGCATTTGTTCGAGAAAAAACTTGGCGCGATGACGCTCGCGCTCATCCAAATCAGCACTCGCCACCAAGTCACGCCAGAACGCAGCAGTGCGCAAGTACTGGTCTCGCGTCAATTGAAAATACGGTTGCGCAGTCCATGAGGGCGAGCGAAAGCGTCGGTCAGCTGCGGCCAGATCGGACACATCGGTTTGCGGCGCGAACCATTTGGCAGCTGCAGCTTGCCACGCATCAGGCTTAACGGCAGGCAACCACCACCAGCCCGCTTCGGGTGCTGGCATCGCGCCTACCGGCGCGAGTTGTGGCATTCCGGGAATCGACGGCATCGATGGCATGCCGGGCATTTTTGGCATTTCGGGCATCGCGAAGGGTGGCTGATTCATGCCGCCGCGCATCATCGTTTGCAGTGCGTCGAATCCTTCAGTAAACGGGTTGGACGCAGTACCGCCGTCTGATTTCTTTTCACTCATAGCAACTCCTTAAAGCCAATGTAGCCAACGCGCATCGCACATGCAATGGCTTGCCCCACGATTTCCGATGATTCTGCGCATGGAGGGTGCAGAAGTAACATGCTGCACCGCCACGTAAACTGGCTTCAACAACCGCAGTTCGCATGTACATCATCGCTATCGCTTGGGTTTATGTGGTCGTAATGATCGCCGTGGTTTCTGACTCATGGCTGAAAGGCATCGTCCGCTTCGTATTTTTGGGCGTGATACCGATTGGAATGTTGATGTGGCTCACGGTGCGACGACGTCGGGGGCGGATGGCGCGAGAAGCTGAGAAGGCGCAATCGCAAGCAGTTGGAGATTCAACTGCGAAACAATCTGAACCGTAGGGCGGGCGGGAGCCGCGGTCGCAAACCAACTGCGATCAATGCCCCGCGTGCAGCATCAAATGCGTGGCGCTGACCGAGGCGACCCCGAGGCCGATCATCAACATTTGCTGCACCGTGTCCGACAGCGAAAACTGCCGATGCAACGACGGAATCAAGTCAGCGACTGCCACATACAACATGGACGCCGCAGCGAACGCGAGCACCGGCGTGACGTAAGCCTCAGCGTGCGCGAGCGCGAAAAACGCGATCACACCGCCGACGACCATCGATAGGCTCGAGATGAAGTTGTATAGAAACGCCTTCTTGCGCGAATAGCCGGAATGCAGCAGCACGAAAAAGTCGCTCACTTCCTGCGGCACCTCGTGCGCAATGATCGCCAGCGAGGTCACCACGCCCAAATTGAAATCCGCCAAAAAAGCAGCGGCAATCACCACGCCGTCAGTGGCGTTGTGCAGCGAATCGCCAATCAGCACCATCAAGCCAGAGCGGCCGCCATCGTGTGCGTGCGCGTGGCTGTGGCCGTGATGATGTCCGTGATGTGCGTGCTTGGCGTCCGCGCCGTGTTCATCGCCGTTTTTCGGATGCGGCGTGAGGTCGCCGTGCGAATGGCGCCAGATAACGAGCTTTTCAAGGAAAAAGAAGAACAACACGCCAGCGAGCACCCAACCCATGAGCGAGGCCGGAGCGACCCCCTCGGATAGTGCATGCGGGAGTATGTCGAGAAAGACAACGCCCAGCATCGCGCCTACTGCAAACGCGACCCAGCGCTCGATCGACGCGAGCTTGAAATAGAGAGCGATTGCCGCAACGGCTGCGGAGGCCAGACCGCCGATAACGGCGGCAACGATGATGGCGAGAAGAGTCAAACTGGCGCCTTTGGGCGAAGAATGTGCATGAGGGTATGGCGCGAAACGAATCTCCGTTTCGCAACTCAATTGCATTTTAGCCGTTTTTCTCCCCAGTTAACCGGCTCCGCGCGAAGCGGCCCACACTAACCGCGCTAAGGCGCGTCCATGCCCTTCTGTTTCATCATCGCACGCGTTTCCGGCGTAAGAAACGCCGCAAGCAAGGCGCGGGCGGCCGAAGCATCACGCGCCGTTGCGCTCACGCCACCCGCGTACACAGTGAAATTTTGCACCTCGGCGGGAATCTGTCCGACCAATATCGCGCCGGGCACGGCAAGTATTTCGCTCACCTGATGCACCGCCAGATCCGCCTCGCCGGTGACCAATTTTTGCGCCACCAAACCACCGGGCACGAGCACGGCTTTGGGTTTCACCCGATCTGCGATGCCCATTTTGTCGAGCAGCTGCGAGAAGTAAATGCCGCTGGAACCGCCCGCCGCCGGGTCAATGTAGGCCACCGCTCGAGCGTTCACTAGTGCCTCGCGAAACGCTGCAACCGTGCTGATGTCGGGCAACGGCGCGCCGCGTTTAACCGCGACACCGACGCCGACTTTGGCGAGTCGCTGCGTCGAGCCGTCGGCAAATTTCCCGTTCTTGACCAATGGCTCAAGCGCCGCAGGCGAGAGCACCGCGAGATCAAACGCTTCTCCACTAGCAATGCGTTTACTAAGTCCACCCACGGTGTCGTTTTCGACCGTGACTTTGTGTCCGGTTTGCTTCTCAAAATCGGGGACTATTGCGAGGACGACGGGCTTGAACGCTCCCGCCGTAAGGACTTTAATTTCAGCAGCCGTGGTTGCGGTGCTGGCGAGTGCTAGGGCGGCGAAGCTGCATCCCACCGAGGCAAAGAATTTCGAAGCTTGCAGGCAATACGTACTCACGATGCACCTAGCGCTTGCGTGCTGCACGCTTCACCGTGCGCCCACGGGTGGCCGCAACGGCCGCTTCGGCAGTGTCGGACATGGTTTTGCTGGCGCTTTCGCTCATTTTGTTAAACGAGGCGTAGGCGTCGCGCTGCATTTCCATCGTCTTGATCGACATTTCTAGCCCTGACAGCGACAGTTTCATCCAAGCTTCGACCGCACGCAAATCCTGAATACGCTTATCGATTTCGACGGGATCCAGCGCTTTCATCATTTGCTGTGGGTCAAAGGCATTACTGCCCCCAGCGCCTGGCATCCCTGTCATACCCATCATTCCGGCGAAAGGGTTCATGGCGGTGGGACTACTCATCATTTTTTGCATCGATTCGGCCCAGGCGGACCAAGGCTCGTTACCTGCACTCTTTGACATGATGCACTCCTGTGATGTGGGTTCGGTTCACTGCTAGACTGCTACTCAGTCTAATCGTGATTGTCGGTACCGCGTGGGAAAAATAATTTTCTGGATTGTAGTTTTCTTCTTAGTGTTGCTAGGACTGCGCTTGGTTTCCGTTCATCAGACTAGGCGAGACGCTCGCGAGCGACGCGAAGCCGAAGCTGAAAAAAACAAGCGTGACTCCACGCCCGCCAACGAATCGATGGTGCGCTGTAGCGCTTGCGGCGTATTCATTCCCAAATCCACTGCTGTCATGAGCCCAACCGGCGCGAAGTGCGTCGACAAAGACTGCGGGCATAAGCGCTAGGCCATGCTGCAAAGCATTACACGTTTTTTTCGCGAAACGGGAGACGCCCTAAGTAGCACGTCGTTTCGCTTACTTCGCTTATTGGCGCTGTACCGCTGTGTCGCAGCCATTGCGCTGGCCATTGCGTCCGCCAGCACGAGCCTAGGCTCCGTCACGTACGCAGCAGCGTCCGCATACGCCGTCTGGTCCCTGTTTAGTGTGCTTACGCTGCGCCAGTTCACCGGCGGAGTTCGCGGCTTACTGTTGGCGCAACTGGCGATTGACCTTGTTTTCGTCACCGTCATCTACGTTGATTCTCAGGCTGCGATAACGACCTACGCCACCTACCTCTATCCGATCTTGGCGGCGCACGGTTGGTTCTTGCGCGGGCGCCTTGCCTTCGGGCACGCGGCGTTCGCGAGTATCGCGTTACTACTGACCGAGCTTTTCTTACGCTCGGGGTCAATTCAAGCGTTGACGCAAGCGGCACTAGTCAGCGTTGGCTACTTTTTGTTGTCAGCCATCGGCATGCTGCTTGGCCGGAGCGCCGAGGAATCGGAACAAAAGGTGGTGTTGCGTACGGCCGATATCCGGCGGTTGGCACACATCAATCAGGTAGTGATCAGCGAGCTTGATGACGGCGTGCTGGTCGTGGGTGCTACCGGACATATTGTGATGGCAAACCCGCAGGCGACGCGGTGGCTTGGCGGGGACGAAGCACGGATGCGACCCAATGTAGACCTGCGAGAACTTTCGCCTGAGTTACATGCGCGATGGCAGGCGTTTTTTGGTGGACAAAACACGTTTGATACCTCCCCTATTCGTACCGACGGTGGCAGCCGACTCCTCGCGCCACGAATGATGCCGGTGGATCTGGAAGCGAAAGCAGGAACTCTGATTTTTCTAGAAGATGTGGAGCAGACCGAAGCCCAAGCGCAGCAAATCAAGTTGGCGGCATTAGGTCGGCTGTCGGCGAGCATCGCGCACGAAATACGCAATCCGCTGTCCGCGATCAAACAGGCTGCGCAGTTGATCGGTGAGGAAACACTTGATCGCCCGCAAGCGCAGGCGCTGACCTCGATGATCGATAAGAACGTATCGCGAATTGACCGTATCGTGCGCGACGTTTCGTTGCTCGGCCGACGTGATCGCGGTGCACCCGCAGTGTTTGAACTGGCACTCGTGCTCAGCGAGATCGTCAAAGATTTGTGTCAGAGTTTGCCCGCACCGACGAATGCGTTTCGCGTTGCTCCGTCCGGTGGCGCTAGGGTCTATGCGGATCGTGGCCACTTTGAAGAAATGATGGTGAATCTTCTCTCCAACGCGTGGCGACATTCGCAGCGCAAAAGCGCAAGCGTGACCGTATTGACTAATGTGGATGATCAGAAGCAACGCGCGGTCATCAGCGTTATTGACGACGGCCCAGGCGTTTCTTCGGAAATCGCGGATCGTATCTTTGAGCCGTTCTTTAGCGGCAGCGGCAGCACTGGACTCGGTCTGTATCTCGTGCGCGAACTCGCTTTGGCCAATGGCGGCAGCGTTCGCCTCGGTGCCTCGCAGGTTGGTGCACGTTTCGTGCTCGAACTGCCTTTAATGCAGGAACTCTGATGGCTAAGAAACTGGAAGCAGCGTCGCGCGTATTGGTGGTTGACGATGAGCCGGATTTGCTCATTCTCATGCAGCTCACGCTAACAAAACTAGGGCTCGAAGTCATCACCGCAGACAGCTTTGAGACAGCAGTCGATGCGCTGGACAAGCAAGCATTTGCGCTCTGCCTCACCGACATGCAGCTCGGAGATGGGACGGGGTTGGACGTGCTGACAGCCATAGCAGAGCGTGGACTTGACCTACCCTGCGCCGTAATTACCGCGTTTGGCAACGCGGATAACGCCGTAGCAGCGCTCAAGGCAGGCGCGTTCGATTACCTCGCTAAACCAGTGTCACTTGACCAGCTGCGCACCTTGGTGAAAACGGCGATTCAAGTGACCGAGAAGGCGCGCACCGAAAAGTCAACCCCGAGTGGTGTTGAAAGTGTGAGCGCATCAGCCAACGGCCAACTGCTCGTAGGCGATTCGCCTACGATCGACGCGTTACGTGCTTTGCTTAGCAAGTTCGCGAAAACGCAATCGCCCGTGCATGTGCACGGCGAATCGGGCACCGGCAAGGAACTCGCGGCGCGCATCCTCCACAGCTCAGGGCCGCGCTCACACGGACCATTTGTTGCGGTGAACTGCGGGGCGATTCCAGAGAACTTGATGGAGAGCGAGTTTTTCGGCTACCGCAAGGGCGCTTTTACCGGCGCGGAGACTGATCGCGATGGGTTCTTTCAAGCGGCGTCGGGCGGCACACTATTTTTAGATGAAGTAGCAGACCTTCCGCTTTCGCTTCAAGTGAAGTTACTGCGCGCGATTCAAGAGCGCAAAGTTCGCAAAGTTGGCAACACGACGGAAGACACGATTGATGTTCGCATCGTGAGCGCTACGCACAAAAACTTAGGCGCGCTGGTGCAATCGGGTGCATTTCGACAGGATTTGTTTTATCGACTCAACGTGTTGCAAGTCGTAATGCCCGCGCTGCGCGAAATTGCGAGCGACATTCCGGTCATAGCGGCGCGCACTTTGTCGCGCATTAGCGGCGCGACTTCGGGGCTAACCACCAGTGCGATTGATGCGCTGACGCGCTACAGTTTTCCAGGCAACGTGCGTGAGTTGGAAAACGTTCTGGAACGCGCCGTGGCCCTCGCCGACGATCCGCATCGTATTGAAGCCTCGGATCTGCGCTTAACGCTCGACGACAACCCGGTCACCCAAGCGGCCGCGGCTAACACGCCTGCGGGCGAAGGCACATTGGCCGGTCGCACGCCGCTGCAAGATTTTCTTGACCGAAGTGAGCGCGAGACGCTCGAGCTCGCGCTCGTGCAAACACGGGGAAATCGCACGCAAGCCGCCAAGTTGCTGGGCATCACGTTCCGTTCAATGCGCTATAGGCTGGAGCGACTCGGCATGGAGCCAGACGATGCCTAGGCACGACATTGCGGGCGAGCGCACGGCGGATTGGCGCGAGGGCTGGTGGAAGGGCGCGAAACGCGCGCATTGCGTCAATTTCGACGCGCGCCCAAGCGGCATGCTGCCCGAGCTGATCGTTCTGCACCACATTAGCCTACCCGCGGGTTGCTTCGAAGGCGAAACGGTCTTGGATTTCTTTGCCAACCGAGTCGACGTTTCTACGCACCCCGCGCTTGCCTCCATTGCGCACCTGCGAGTGTCCGCGCACTTTTTTGTGCGGCGCAGCGGCGAGGTGATCCAACTCGTAAGTGCCGACAACCGCGCTTGGCACGCAGGTGTGTCGACGTGGCGCGGTCGCAGTGCGTGCAATGATTTTTCCATAGGTATCGAGATCGAAGGCGATGCCATCGCTCCGTTTACGCCGGAACAGTACGACGCGCTAAACGTGCTGCTGGCTTCGATGGCGAGCGCGTACAGGATTAACGCTGTCACCACGCACAGCGAAATTGCACCGGGGCGGAAAGTCGATCCGGGCCCCACGTTTGATTGGACTCTGCTCCATCGGCGCTGGGCGGTTTAGTCCCGTCAGAGTGGGATTGGAGCCTTCCAACCGCCAAGAATCTGGTGAGAACGCCCGTCTGCATACAATTCGTGCCATGCAATTTCTTCTCGAATACGCGCCGATCATTCTTTTTTTCGCCGCGTACAAACTCAAAGACATTTATTTCGCCACCGGCGTAGCCATCGCCGCATCGATCGTGGCCATTGCGTTCGCGTGGCTTTCGTCACGGAAAATTACGACTATGCAATGGCTATCGCTGGGCATCATCGTCGTTTTCGGCGGTGCCACGCTATTGCTGCATGATGAGACGTTCATCAAGTGGAAACCCTCCGCGCTCTATGGCGCCTTCGGGCTCGCGCTGTTGTTCGGCAAGTTGGTATTGAAGAAAGACTGGATAAAAACCGTATTTCAGCAAGCACAGATCTCAGCGCCAGACGCCCTTTGGGGGAAGCTCACATGGGCGTGGATCGCGTTCTTTGCCTTCATGGCTACGTTGAACGGATACGTCGCCACCAATTTCTCGCTTGATCAGTGGGTCAACTTCAAGGTTTGGTGGGCCATGGGGCTGTTCTTTGCGTTCACCATTTTGAACGTGGTAGTTCTGGCCAAATACATGCGCGACGATACGCCGCCGTCAGGCAACCCATGAGCGCGCTGAAAGAGCTGGTCGCATCGCGTTTGAATTCGCTTTCGCCGATTGCCCTTGAAATCAGCGACGACTCAGCCCAACATGTCGGTCACGCTGGCAATACCGGCGGCGGCCATTTGTCTGCCAAAATCGTGTCCAGCACGTTTTCCGGGATGTCCACCGTCGCTCGTCACCGAGCCGTATATGCGCTGGTCGCGGACTTGATGCCGCAGCAACTCCACGCCCTCTCGCTCAAGTTGCAGTCGCCCGAAGAACTTTAGTCACTATTTATTGTCAATCCTCATTCACAGCTACAACCGTTAACAGGAACCACAAGAATGCAACGTCACATTTCCCTCGCTACCGCCTTGTTGGTGGCATTGTCCAGCGCCGTCGTTACTGCGCAAACGCCCGCCAAGAAGCCGGCAGCTGCGGCCGCAGCGCCCGCTGCGCAGTCCGGCGACATGGTGTCTGCCGCTCAGCTTGAGATGATTGTCAAAGAGCGCGTTGCCCAAGGACAGCCCGACAGCAAGGAACTGCGCGCCTCGCTGCGCGAGGAATTAATTAACCGTGAACTCTTCCTGCGCGCTGCTAAGGCCAAGAGCATGGATCGCGACGCCGCGATGAAAACGCAAATGCAGGTTGCATCTGAATCAGTATTGATTCGCGCTTACCTCGCCGACTATATGTCCACGCATCCCATTTCAGACGACGTTCTGAAAAAAGAATACGACACTATCAAGGCAGGCTTGGGTGACAAAGAGTACCGTGCACGCCACATCTTGGTCGAGAAAAAGGAAGATGCCGAAGGCATCATCAAGCAGCTACAAGCTGGCGGAAAGTTTGACGAGCTTGCTAAAGCCAACTCAAAAGATCCAGGCTCCAAAGAAAACGGCGGTGATCTTGATTGGGCTGTGCCATCGAACTACGTGAAGCCATTCGCGGATGCCATGATGGCGCTCGAAAAAGGCAAGTACACGCCGACGCCAGTTCAGAGCCCGTTCGGATATCACATCATCCAGCTTGATGACACGCGTGAAGCGAAGGCTCCTGCGTTTGAAGAAGTGAAGCCACAACTTGCGCAGCGCCTGCAAGGGCAGGTTATCGAGAAGCACCTAATTGAATTGCGAACGAAAGCTGGCATTAAGTAGTACGCCAATTCGTTCCAAAAAGCCGCCTTCGGGCGGCTTTTTTCGTTTGCGTAATCAAAATTAGGACAGACAAGCGACAGTGACGTGAACCATAATCGATAGGTATCTTTTATGGGGAGGAGTTCACTTGAATAGTTTTTTGAAAAATAAAGACTTGATCGCCGGATTGATGTTTGTCGTCATCGGTGTGATTTTTTTTATTGGCGCGGCTAACTACCAGCTTGGCACCGCAGCGCGCATGGGACCGGGATGGTTTCCCAGGGCGCTTGGCGGAATCATGACATTCCTTGGCATCCTCATCGCTGGCGTTGGCTTGAAAAATCAGGCGGCGTGGGCTGCGACGCAGGGCATTGGTTGGACTTGGAAGCCAGTCGTCATACTGACGGGAGCGGTGTTGCTCTTCGGCTTCGCACTGCCAACGCTCGGCATGGTGATTGCGATCATTTTGCTTACGTTGATTTCCGGTTTTGCTGCGCACGACAAAAACTACAAGGAGCTGGCGATGATCACGGTGATCATGTGCCTCTTCTGCGCCGCCGTATTCGTTTGGGGCCTCAAGCTTCAGATGAAACTTTTCCCTTGGAGCTAAGAGAACACAATGGACTTACTTAGCAATCTATCCCTCGGATTTGGCGTCGCGCTGACGCTGACCAACATCATGTACGCGCTCGTCGGATGCCTGCTAGGCACCCTCATCGGCGTGCTTCCGGGCATCGGCCCTGTCGCGACCATCGCGATGCTGCTGCCCACGACCTACGCGCTGCCGCCAGTCTCCGCGCTCATCATGCTCGCAGGTATTTATTACGGCGCGCAATATGGTGGCTCGACCACTGCGATTTTGGTCAACCTGCCGGGTGAATCCTCTTCGGTCGTGACCGCCCTTGACGGCTACCAGATGGCGCGTCAAGGTCGCGCCGGTGCCGCGTTGGGTATGGCTGCCATTGGCTCTTTTATTGCCGGCTCGTTCTCTACGCTGTTGGTCGCTGCGTTCGCGCCACCGCTGTCAGAAGCGGCATTGAAATTCGGCCCGGCTGACTACTTCTCGCTCATGGTGTTGGGCCTGATCGCCGCTGTAGTTTTGGCGCACGGTTCGGTGCTCAAAGCCATCGCGATGATCGTACTTGGGATTGTCATGGGGCTGGTCGGAACTGACGTGAACTCCGGCGTCGCCCGATTTAGCTTCGACGTGCCAGAACTCACCGACGGCATCGGCTTTGTTGCTGTCGCGATGGGTATTTTCGGTATCGGTGAGATCCTCATCAACCTCGAAAAAGGCGAGGCGCGTGAAGTGTTCACGGCGAAGGTTGGTCGACTGCTGCCCTCGAAGCAAGACTTCAAAGACTGCGCCGGCTCGATCACTCGCGGCACGCTGCTGGGTTCGTTGCTCGGTATTCTGCCGGGTGGCGGCGCATTGCTCGCGTCGTTCTCTGCGTATTCGCTTGAGAAGAAAATTGCGGGACCCAATGCGAAACCTGCATTCGGCAAAGGCAACATCCGCGGCGTAGCCGCTCCAGAATCGGCCAATAATGCCGGTGCACAAACGTCGTTCATTCCACTGTTGACGCTCGGCATTCCACCGAACGCTGTGATGGCATTGATGGTCGGCGCGATGACGATTCACAACATTCAGCCTGGCCCTCAGGTCATCACCGCCAATCCCCAGCTTTTCTGGGGCCTTATCGCGTCAATGTGGGTGGGTAACGCGATGTTGGTGATTCTGAATCTGCCGCTGATTGGCATGTGGGTTCAGTTGTTGAAGATTCCGTATCGCTTGCTCTATCCGATGATTCTCGTGTTCTGCTGTATCGGTGTTTACACCGTAAACAACACGACGTTTGATATCTGGATCATTGCGACCTTCGGTGTGATTGGCTACATATTCGCGAAGCTTGAATGCGAAGCCGCGCCGTTACTGCTCGGATTCATCCTGGGACCGATGATGGAAGAAAACTTGCGTCGAGCCATGTTGCTCTCGCGTGGTAGCCCGGACGTGTTCTGGACGCGCCCAATCAGCGCAACGATGTTGGTACTGTCGGTCATCATGCTGGTGATCCTGGCACTTCCAGCGATCCGCAAAAAGCGTGACGAAACGTTTGTCGACGATTGATTTGACAACTGTCGCGTACGAAAAAACGGGCACTTCGGTGCCTGTTTTTATTGGTGCGAGGTACTCTGTGTCGGTATCAAAACCACAAGGAGGCACTATGAGCAACACGACCCGTCGTGACGTATTGAAATCTATCGGCACCGTTGGCGTCATCGGCGGTAGCGCGGCGATTACTGGCTGCGCGACCGTGAACGTAAAAGTGGAGGCGCGCGCGACGCCGTTTCATGTCGCGGCACCGTCCATCCCGATCGTCGGCAGCGCACAGACATTTCCCGTGCGTCGTATCTATTGCATCGGCCGAAACTACGCAGCGCATGCACGCGAGATGGGCTCTGACCCGACGCGTGAGCCGCCGTTTTTCTTCCAGAAGCCGAGCGATGCCATCCAGTACGTGCCGGTTGGTCAAACGATCAACCATCCGTACCCGCCGTTAACCAAAAACTACCACTACGAAATCGAGCTGGTCGCGGCGCTACACAGCGGTGGTCGCGATATCTCCATCAATGATGCGCTCAAGCATGTGTACGGCTACGCGCTGGGGCTCGACATGACTCGTCGCGATTTACAGCGCGGCATGGGCGATCAAAAGAAACCGTGGGAAATCGGGAAAAGTTTTGACCGCTCGGCCCCGATTGGGCCAATACATCGCGTTGCCGATGTGGGGCATTTCACGGAGGGCAGCATTCAGTTGCTGGTCAACGGCGTGGTCAAACAAAAGGCAGACTTGAAGCAAATGATCTGGAGCGTCGCAGAGCAAATCAGCAAACTCTCCGAAGCGTTCGAGCTCATGGCTGGCGACATCATCTACTCGGGCACGCCGGAAAACGTCGGCCCCGTGGTTCGTGGGGACGTGATGCTGGGCAAGCTCGCAAAGCTGCCAGATATTTCGGTAAAGGTGGTCTAGATTTACGGCGTCTTTACAGCTTTTATGAACAAACGACCGTCCGACGGTCGTTAGCGGCTATATTTTCTTTAAGTCGACATTGTAATTTTCAGGCGCGTAGCGACCGCCCGCCGGTCGTTGCGCCGAATAAGCTACTGTCTGACTCGCGTCAGACCGCAGCACTTCAAGTATCGCGCCTACTGTGAGCTTGCCGCCAGTGGGTACGCGCTACTTTATTGACGCCAAAACTTGGTCGATCATGACGCCCGCTTGGCCCAAGTAATTCGCCGGATCGCAGAACGCCTCAAGCTGCGCGCGCGAGACATGCGCATTG
>DAINAJ010000026.1:2371-4682 GCA_036733505.1 Casimicrobium sp. | reverse complement strand
GTAATTCGCCGGATCGCAGAACGCCTCAAGCTGCGCGCGCGAGACATGCGCATTGATCTCAGGATGCTCAGCAAGAATGTCCACCAGCGGGCGGCTCTGCTTCACTGCTTCGCGGCACAGGTCGTACACAAGGTCGTGCGCGTATTCGCGACCAATGTAGGGACCAAGGCCCATCATCACAGCCTCGGACATCACAAGGCCATGGGTCATGTCGATATTGGCGCGCATTTTCGCGGTATCTACCTCGAGGCCAGCCAGCACAAATTTCGTTTGCTTGAGCGCGCCGGAGAGCAGGCAGAAAATTTCAGGCAGCGACACCCACTCGATCTCCCACGGCCCGGTTGAGCGCTCGTGGTCAGCAACCATCGCGTCCATTAGCGCAGCCGCGTGCTGCCGCACGACGGAGATATTGGCGTGAATGTAGAGACAAGAAATGGGATTGCGCTTTTGCGGCATCGTCGATGAGGAACCGCGGCCTTGCGCAAACGGCTCGAACACTTCGCCCACTTCTGTTTGCATCATGAGCTTGACGTCCATCGCGATTTTCCCAAGCGAGCCGCCCACCAAACCAAGGAAGGCGCCCACTTCGGCAATGTTGTCGCGAACGGTATGCCAGGCAATCAATGGACAGCCCAAGCCCAACTCGCGCATCAAACCCGCTTGCGTCTCCATCGCGCCCTTTTCGATGGATGCCAACGTGCCGCAAGCGCCGCCAAACTCGCCCACGAGCACACGTGGTTTCAATTGCTGCAACCGCTCACGATGACGCTCGATGCCCGCGAGAATACTTGCCGTCTTGAAGCCAAACGTCACTGGAATCGCCTGCTGCAGATTGCTGCGACCAATCACAGGCGTGTCACGGTACTTTTTGGATAAGCCAGCCAGCGAGTTCGAAATTTCTGCGAGATCAGACTCGATCAGGGCCAAGCCTTCGCGAATCTGCATGACCGTTGCGGTGTCTGTAATGTCTTGGGTGGTTGCGCCCCAATGGCAGTACTCCCCGAGGCGATCACGAGTGAGCGCGTTAATCTGATTGACCACCGCAATGATGGGATAACCGATCTGCTCGGTCTTTGCCTTCAGCTTTTCCCAATCAATCTTGTTAATGTCGCAGTTCTTGACGATCTCATCAGCCGCCTCTTTCGGAATGATGCCGAGCTCTCCTTGCACCTTCGCGAGCGCACGCTCGATGTCGAGGTATTTCGCCGTACGGTTCTCGTCGGACCATACTGCGCGCATTTTCGCGTCACTGAATATGTCACCAAAAATTTTTGAATCGACAATTGTTGCGGCCATCTCGGCTGTCTCCGTTAATTAACAAACTAGTTTCTGTGAAAGCTCAAGCCTCAAAGTCGCTGCAAAATGCGCTGCGCTTTCAGTACCACGGGCCGATCCACCATTTCTCCGTCCACCCGAACAGCGCCAGCACTGCTCGCGGTCGCATCCAATACGCGACGCGCCCACAGAATTTCAGCTTCGCTCGGGCGCAGCGCAGCTCGAACCCCTTCGATCTGCTTAGGATGAATGCAGAGCTTGCCGCCAAACCCCAGGCCGCGTGCGGCCCGCATATCGGCCTCCACTGCGGCAGCATCGATAGCAACCGTGACGCCCGCGATCGGTGGTGAGATTCCCGCCGCTCTCGAAGCCAACGCGATGTCTACCGAGACGTGCTCAAGCATCGCCGCCTCTGAATCAACGTCGAGGTCAACCGCAAAATCGATTGACCCAAAGGCAATTCGAGACGTACCTGACGCCTCAGCGATTTCGCGAATGTTTTGCACGCCTCGCGCGCTTTCGACCAAGGCAATAATTTCAACGTCTGCCCCGACCGCATCGCGCAGGGCATCAATTTGCGCCGCATGCTCACACTTGGGCAGCATGACTACGCTCACCCGCGCACTGATAGCCGCTGCAACGTCGTCCCGATAATGTGTGGATAGTGCGTCATTGAGACGCACAGCGATCTGAGGCGAAGCAGCATCAGATGCCTCCCGCGCATTCGCCCAGTCAACAAACGCGACCCGCGCACTCGCCTTTTGCTCGGGTGCGACCGCATCTTCGAAGTCAACAATCACAACGTCTGCACCTGACGCCATCGCCTTTTCAAATCGCTCTGGGCGGTTCGCCGGAACGAAAAGGTACGTCGCGGGGGGCATAAGCGACGTCTTCACCACGTCGAACCCTGCAGGAAAATCATACGGCGCCTTCAGCTCGAAGGGCCGCAATGCGTGCATCGGAGTAACCCAACGAAGCCAGAATTGCCGACGTATGTTCGCCCAACGCAGGAACCGCATCCATGCGGGGTGGCCCC
>DAINAJ010000026.1:0-2271 GCA_036733505.1 Casimicrobium sp. | reverse complement strand
AATTGCCGACGTATGTTCGCCCAACGCAGGAACCGCATCCATGCGGGGTGGCCCCTTGTCCCAAGAACCCGGCGGCTTCAACGCGGGAATCGGCCCGGCAGGCGATTGAACTTCGGCCCACCGTCCGCGCGCCTTAAGCTGCGGATGACTCCAAACCTCCTGCATCTCGTTCACCTGCGCGTTAGCGATCTGCGCCTCGTCCAATCGCGCCAACACCTGTTCTGCCGTTAGTGCGGCAAAGGAATCGACAATGATCTTGCGTAGCTCCACGCGAGCAGCGCTGCGCTTCGGATTGCTAGAAAAACGCTCGTCGGTGGCAAGCGAAGGTTGCAACAAAACGGTGGTGCAAAACGCCACCCATTCGCGTTCATTTTGCAGGCCAAGCATCACGGTTTTGCCGTCGCCCGCAGGGAAAGGTCCGTAGGGGTAAATCGTCGCGTGGCTAGCGCCCGTGCGCGGCGGCGGCGACGCACCGTCGAACGCGTAGTACATTGGATAGCTCATCCACTCGGTTAGGGATTCGAGCATCGAGATGTCGATACGCTGCCCTTCGCCGGTCTGCGAGCGGTGCAACAGCGCAGCCAAGATGCTGCTGTATGCGTACATCCCCGCAGCAATGTCGGCAATGGAAGGGCCAGCCTTAGACGGCTCGTCGGGCGTACCGGTCACCGAGAGAAAACCGGCCTCGCTTTGGATCAGCAAGTCATAAGCCTTTTTGTCGCGATACGGGCCATCGGCCCCGTAGCCGGAGATGTCGCACACGATGATCCCGGGTTTGGCTTTGGACAGCACTTCGTACGAAAGGCCCAGACGCGCAGCGGCACCCGGCGCGAGATTCTGCACAACGACATCCGCGTTCTCGACGATCAATCGATTGAGGATAACTTGGGCTTCCGGGTGCTTAACGTCTAAGGTCAGGCTTTCCTTGGAGCGATTAGTCCAGACAAAGTGTGACGCCAAACCACGCACTCGCGTGTCGTAGCCGCGAGCAAAATCACCGACCCCAGGCCGCTCAACCTTGATGACTCTCGCCCCCAAGTCCGCCAATTGGCGAGTCGCAAACGGCGCGGCGATGGCGTGCTCTAGTGTGACAACGGTTAAGTGCTCTAGCGGTCTCATAGGATTGGTCGGTTAAAGTAATTTTCTGGGACGGCGCTCACGCAATAGTCGCAAGTGCGTCCATCGTGAGCCAGCCCTCGTGATCCTGCCCCCAAAGACGAACCGTCTTCCCGTCGCTCGACGGCTGACCGTGAACGGAGAACGGATGAATATCGAAAGTTGGCCGCACAGCCTTAAATTCGAACCGCGTCACGGTCGCCGACGGCAACTGCCGCCGCAACAAGTCTAGAAGAAGCGTCGCAATCAGTGGGCCGTGCACGATCAAGCCTGGATAGCCTTCTGTCTGCGTCACGTACTGGCGATCGTAATGAATGCGATGGCCATTGAACGTTAACGCTGAATAGCGAAAGAGCAGTACGTCGTCCGCAACGACATTGCGCGACCATGCAGCACTCGACGGCGCAGCGAGCGGCGGTGGCGCTACGTCGCTCGACGACGGCAAATCACGATACACGATGTTGTGATGCTCACTGAGCGCGACGGCCGCCTCACGTTCCCGGCGAACTTCGTGGCGCACCTTCACAAAAACAAGGCGACCTGTTCGTCCGGACTTCTCGGTGACGTCGACAATGGTTGACGTTCGTGCGAGCGCGTCACCAATATGTATCGGCGAGCGAAACTCAAAATCACTGCCCGCCCACATGCGTCGCGGAAGCGGTACCGGCGGGAGAAAGCCCCCGCGCTTTGGATGCCCATCGGGACCGATCTCTGATTGCTGCGCAATCGGCAGGAAATACAGCCAGTGCCACAGCGGCGGCAAAACCGTTCCAACCGTTGGCCGTTGTGCTGGCCAATCCAATGTTGCGGAAAGCGCTGCGTAGGGTGTCGCGGTCGCCACGTCGGTCACCGTCTCGCTTCGACCAATCCAATCCCGCAAATTCAACTCGCTCAAAACGGTGCCCCTTAGCCTTAGTCAGCCTTAATTTTCGCAGCAGCGACGACGCCGCGCCAGCGTGTCAACTCACGCTGCACCAACGACTTCATTTGTTCCGGAGAACTGGTTTCGACATCGGCGCCCTGCTCTTCAATCTTCTTGACGACGTTCCTTTCGGCAAGCGTCGCGTTTAGCTCCTTGTTCAGGCGGTCAACAACCACTTTGGGTGTCTTCGCGGGTGCGAACAAGCCATACCACTGCGACATGCTCACGTTTTT
>DAINAJ010000025.1:0-23490 GCA_036733505.1 Casimicrobium sp. | reverse complement strand
GTAGTGTCTCGGCGGCCATCGCTTGAAGCGATTCGGCCATCGCAGCGGTCTTCTCAGCGCTCATCAACTCGAACTCAGTGCGATCACGCTCCGAGAGCACCGGCCCGGCCAAAGCCATACGCGTCACGCGATGCGCCACCACATGCGGCACCGCCATCGCCATTTCGGTGGCTTGTTGGGTCAGGGCGTGGGTGCGGTTGCGACGTCGGACGGTCATGGAAATACTTCAAATTCGAACAATGCCCGAGTTTACGCTGCGGTGCAGCAATTTGGTGGGAATCTTCGGTATTCGTCTAGGTGATTAGCTCAACGACGAAACTTCGGCGTCGACGAAGCGCTCCTCCGTCGCAATTGGTGGGGATTGCAGAGCAATTGCATTGAACCGCTCGGCTAGTCTCAGCGTGCCTCGCCAACAGTGGAGTCATGAGATATTGGATAGTAGCGACGCACGAACGCATCTGCGCTTAATTCCGTAGCGCATCGCCGCGAAAATACCTCGACGCCGTCTGCTGGTTCGTCAAACAACCGATACGCGTACCAATGGTTCATCGACTCGATGCGAAAATTTGCTGTCGAATCTTCGTGTCCGCAATATGTCTCTGCTTCTTTGGCGGCGAGGTCGATCGCTTCATCAAACGATGGCGCACGAAAGAGAACAATGCGCTCCTCAACGTTGTCCGTCGATCCGTCGCTTTTGAAGTACCAACGGAAAAGGCCCTTGACGGCGTACCAATCCATGAGAACGTCTCCAGTGCTTCTGATAACTAATCATAACGGCCCGTGTTCGACGGTTGATGCGATACTTCCTCTATGAAAACAGACCACTTTCGACTAGTTGTTTCGGCCGCTTTTAGCTTCGCCGTTGTGCTTGCATCGACGAATCTCTTCGCCTCCGACTTCCACCATTGCATTCAGAACTTGCAAGGCGCCGCGCAAGCCGCTGGCATTAGTAAGGCAACTTTCGAGAAGCACACGCAAGGTTTGCAGCCAGATTCCACGGTGTTACAAAAACTCGATTATCAGCCGGAATTCAAAATGGCGGTGTGGGATTACTTGGCGGGGTTGGTGGACGAAGAGCGCGTGACCGACGGCAAACAGGGATTGGCGCAACATGCTGAGACGCTCAAGAAAGTGTCGGAAAAGTATGGCGTGGACGCTGCGACGGTCGTTGCGGTTTGGGGCGTCGAGAGCAATTTTGGGCGTGCGCAGGGCAAATATCAGCTCACGCAGGCGTTGGGAACACTCGCATGCATGGGGCGGCGCCAAGCGTTCTTTCGCGGTGAATTTTTCTCGGCATTGCGCATCTTGCAAGGCGGTCATTTCGCACCGGAAAAGCTCGTCGGCTCGTGGGCTGGCGCATTCGGACAAACGCAATTCATGCCTAGCACGTTCGAGCGCTTGGCCGTGGACTTTGACGGCGATGGCCGCAAAGATTTAATCGACAGTGCCGCCGATGCGCTCGGCTCCACGGCGAATTTTTTGAAGCAAGGCGGCTGGCAATCAAGCGAACCGTGGGGCTTTGAAGTGAAATTGCCTGACGGTTTCAACGCTGCGCTCATCGGTCGTAAGCTCAAAAAGCCCGTCGCAGATTGGGGGCGTCTAGGTGTGGCGCGCATCGCAAACCAGAGCGGCGGCGCGCTCACCGGCGCGGGCATCACGGCGAACACATCGGCGGCGTTGCTCGCCCCGGCGGGTGTTGCTGGCCCAGTATTTCTCGTGTTCAAGAACTTCGACGTGATCTACGGCTACAACGCGTCCGAGAGCTACGGCCTCGCGATTGCGCATCTCTCGGATCGCTTGCGCGGCGGCGGTGCGTTCGTCACCGCGTGGCCGACGGACGATCCAGGCCTCGCGCGCGCCGAGCGACGCGAATTGCAAACCTTGCTCACAAAACGCGGCCACGAGATAGGCGAAATCGACGGCATGCTCGGCGAGAAAAGCCGCGCAGCGATCGAGAAAGAGCAAGCGCGCTTAGGTCAGAAAGTTAGTGGCCGTGCTGGGGCGAAGTTGCTGGCGGCCCTACGGTAAGCACATGGCTTTGCCTGCCGTTCGTGTAGACGGCGGCGGGGCGCTCTCACGGGCTTCTACAAGCGAAACGGTCCCCGAACCGACCGCTTAGAAGCCAATACTCCGCGCAAACTTAACGTCCGGTTTCACCTTGTGTTCCTGCTCCAGTTGTTGCAGAAATTCATCCGGCGTCATCGTTTCGTCGAGCAATGTGATCTGGCGTTTCACCGCCGCGAAATCGCCTGGCGTTAAGAGTTGCAGTTTGTTTAAGCGGTCACAGATTCTCTCTGTGAGATTCGCCGATACACCTTCTAGCGCTTCGGTGACGAACATCTTTTCGCGTTGCTCGCGGGTCAGCGGCTTGAACTGAATTTTGAATGTGAAGCGGCGCAGTGCAGCCTCGTCGATGCGATCGAAAAGGTTTGTCGTGCAGATAAACACACCCTTGAAGCGCTCCATGCCTTGCAGCATTTCGTTGACTTCGGTGACTTCGTAGCTACGTTGCGCCAGCGCACGGTTTTGCAGGAAGCTGTCGGCTTCGTCGAGCAGCAACACAGCCTTTTCTTGCTCGGCTTCTTTGAACATGGCGGCCATGTTTTGCTCGGTTTCACCGACGTACTTGCTCATCAGATCGCTCGCCTTCTTGATGATGAGCGGACGTTCGATGGACTTCGCGATGTGCTCGCCCAGGGCAGTCTTGCCGGTGCCAGGTAGCCCGAAAAAGCACAGCGAACCCGCACCTTTGTTCTTGAGCGCGTTGACGATTTTCTCAATCGGGTGCCGCGTCTCGATGTTCAAAAGCGACAAGTCGTAGGTCGTCACCAGCGGGCGATATTGCGATTTATCCGCTTCTTCTTTGTGGCCGAGCGCTTCGTCGCTGCGATCGAGTTGCTTGAGCATCAGCGCTTCCACGGTGGCGTCAATTTCGCCTTCAACTTTGCCGTGTGTGAGCTGCGCAAAGCGTGCCGCTGCGTGGATTTGCGCGGGTGTGAGCGTGCGGCGCGCCGAGAGCTTTTCGACAAACTCCGGGCTCACGTCAAGACCCGTAAGGTGCTTCTTGGTGATGTTCGCACGGACATTTTGCGGCGGATTTTTCAGCTCGATATGGAACTGAAAACGGCGCAAATACGCTGGGTCGATTTGATTGATTGAGTTCGAAATCCAAATCGTGGGTACGGGGTTATTTTCAAGCGTTTGGTTGACCCAAGCTTTGCCGTTCACGCTGCCGCGATGATGCTCGTCGGAGACAAACATGTTGAGCATTTCCGAAGGATTGCTTGGGAAAACGTCTTCCACTTCGTCGAACAAAAGCACGGTGTTGTCGCGCCCCTTGAGGAACGACTGCGACACTTGTAGCGAGCGGTAGCGCTCTTTGCCGTTCAAGCTTTGACCTTCGCGGTCGAAACATTCGACTTCGTACAACTCGGCCCCAGCGAGCGCGGTGATGACCTTCGCGAACTCGGTCTTGCCGGTGCCAGGCGCACCGTAGATCAATACGTTCACGCCTTTTTCTTTGCGCTCGGCAGCGGTCTTTAAGAGCGCTGCGAGGTAGCGCGCGTCGGCTTCGATGTGCGGGTAATCGGCAAGCGTTAGCTCCGACGCCGACGCGGGTTTGGTAAAGGCCGCCATCATCGCGCCTTCGGATTCGTAACCGTCAAGCAGGATCGGCAACAAGCGATCTGTCAGGCGCATCAAATCGCCAAGGTCCGTGATGTTGTGTTCGGCGATCGGCGCGTCGATCAGCGCGAGCGATTCAAGGCGACCACCGGGTTTGAGCGCGACCCCAATGTCTGCGGGCGACACCTTTGTGACTTCGCCCAGCATCGCGTGCGCTTCGGCGGCGCTGCCTGCTTTGCAGTCGACGAGAATCGGGCGCAGATCACGCGTGCATTTGGCGAGTGCGGCGCATTGAATGAGCGCGCGCTCAGCGGCATTGAGGGAGAGCACTTTGCCGAGCATGCCGATGTTGTCGGTGAGGCGCATCGGCACGTCGCGCGTGGCCTTGTCGAGCGCGTCGACGGTGCCTTGAAACAGCGCGAGCAAATCTTTCGCGTTTTGCTTACAAAATTCGTCGAGGTAATAGAAGAGGGTGCCGTCGTCGTAGGTGCCGTTCCATACGCCGTGGCGGGCGATGAATTCCTCGGGCGAGAGTTTGCCGACGCCCGCCCACGCGGGCATGTCCACGCAGCGGTGAGTCAGGAATTTCTGTACTTTCTGCACGACGGAGACGGGCCAAACCACATGGCGGGCAACGAGCGTCATTACGTCGTTGATGTCACGACGCAAATTGAACTTGGGGCCGAGCGAGAGCACGAGGCGCAGCGCAAACACCGACGACAACCTATCAATCGGCGTGGTCAAGTGCGCCAACGGCGAGGCGATCATTGTGGTGCTATCGAACTCGCTCGTCAAATTGCTAAGGTCAGACATTACTTTTTCCCCATGCGCGAAATGCTTGAACCCACCCGCGATCACAGTGACCGCATGGCATCAAGCGCCACTGTAACGTAACCGTAAGCGCTTTGGTGGACAGCGCCGATACAATCCCGGCGCAGTTCCGATTTATCCACGCTTTCTTGCCTAACTTCCCCCGTATGCGCCTCTTTATCGCCCTTCTTACCGCCGCGATCTCCTTTACTGCGGTTGCGCAATACCCCGATCGTCCGATAAAGCTCATCGTGCCGTTCGCGGCCGGCGCGGGCACCGACGCAGTGGCTCGCTTCACCGCACAGAAGTTGGAAGAGCAGTTAAAGCAACCGGTCGTCGTCGAAAACCGCGTGGGCGCGAGCGGCGCGATTGGTACGCAGTTTGTGGCGGCAGCACCTGCCGATGGTTACACCTTGTTGTTTGTCGCGTCGCCGTTCACGACGGTGGCCGCTGCGACACCTGCGACCGCCAACTACGATCCAATCAAACAATTTGCTCCAGTGGCGCTGATCGCAGCCGGCCCGCTCGCTTGGATCGCCAACGCGCAAGCGCCGTTCACCACGATGAACGAGCTGATCGCCTACGCGAAGGCGAACCCCGGAAAGGTCGCGTACGGCAGCGCCGGTGCTGGCGGCGTGAATCACCTCGCGCTAGAGCTTTTCAAGGCAAAAACCGGCACCGACATCCTGCATGTGCCGTACAAAGGCATCGCGCCGGCCACGACCGACTTGCTCGGCGGCTCGATCATGACGCTCACGGGCACCATTCCCGCCGTGTTGCCACATTTGAAATCGGGCAAGGCGCGCGCCTTGGCCGTGACGGGTAACAAGCGCTCGCTGCTGATGCCTGATGTGCCCACGGTCAAGGAGGCAGGTGCGAACGGCACCGAGGTTTACAACTATTGGGGCATCGTCGCCCCCGTGGGCACGCCGCTCGCAGTGACGCAACGTTTGAACGCGGAAGTCCAAAAATTCCTAGCGTTGAGAGACGTTCAAGATCGCTTGGCTAACGACGGCGTAGAGCTAACGCCCGGCGGCCCCGAGCGCCTGGCCTCGTTTATCGCGAATGATTACAACGGGTGGAAAAAGCTCGTGATCGATGCGAAGTTGAAGCTGGAATAGAGGACCGACGCCGCGCAGCGGAATTGAGCAGAAGTTCAACGCAGCGGTCAACGGCGGTCCCACCGCGTTCGCTCAGCGGTATGCGTGTAGGCGACGACTTGGCGTCGCTTGGTGCCACGGGGAAGCGCGGCCGAATCCGCGCCTACAGATCGCTCTAGTGAACAGTTTTGCCGCAAGACCGTTCCGACGAGCAAGACGACATGCTCAAGACGTCGTAGCCTGCGCGTGCTCCTTGAGCGCAGCCAGGGGAATGATGTCGAGCGCCTTCTCGTGCGTGGCTTCGAGCACGACTTGCGGCGCGCAGCCCGCGCCATACGCTTCTAACCACCGCGCAGCACAGAGACACCACTGATCGCCCGCTTGCAGGCCGGGGAAACCGTATTCCGGCACCGGCGTGGACAGGTCGTTGCCGCGTGAACGGCTAAATGTCAGAAACTCGGTCGTCATTAGCGCGCACACGGTGTGCGAACCGCGATCCTGCGGCCCGGTTTCGCAGCAACCGGAGCGGGTGAAACCCGTCAGCGGGTCGTGGCTGCAATCGTGAATGGGCGTGCCGAGCACATTGAGACCGCGAAACGACATGGGGTTACCTGCTGCGTGGTGAAGTGGGCGATTGTAGGGTGACGCCTCGGGTTTGTGGCTTTTTGGTTACTACGACCAATCTGCAGCGATTCTGGCGTACTTTTCTTCATAGTCGACTATCCTAAAAAACGGGCTGTAAGCGCCGTGCGGAAGTCGGTAAAGCATAAAAGCTGTCGCGACCCTACGGTTGTCGCGCTCTGCGCCATGAGCGGTTGCCGCTGAAATTGACCACGGCTGCCGCCTACCGCCCTGGGCTACGCCATTGCTCGAAACTTGCTCGCGGTTCTCCCCATCGTTTGCCGCAGCAATTTGTAAACATCCGCGTCAAACGGCAGTCGCACGCCACCCAACACCGCGCACCATTGATCGAAGACGAGGAGGTCTGTGCGGTCGTTGGCCTCGTCGCGTTCTTCGTAGACCGCTTCGCCGGGAAACGGCCACACCGGCACGGCCAACGCGCTGAGTGCTGCGCGGATGCGTTCGCCGTGCTGTTTCGCCGTTTCTAGGCCGATGCATACGCCGTGACAGCGGCCGATTTGGCGCGCGAAGCACGGCTCGTCCTTGACGCGAGGCTTGGAAAAACCGAGCGCGTGATCGCACAAACGATGCTCGCGCGCGGATTCCATCAGCGAGCGTTTGGCGGCGGCTTTGTCGCTGTACGGACCGAACAAGTTTGCGGTGATGGTTTCAACCGCGCTGACTTCAATCCATTCGAGCGACGTATTTTCGTCGGTCTCAGCGAGTTGAAAAAATCCGAGCTTCTCGCGGCGACGCAGTTTGACGTTATGCAGCGGCAGACGTTGCTTCACGATCTGCGCTTCCAACAGGAGCGCGCTAAACTCGCCTGCGGTCGGAATCCATTCGATGCGCCGCAGTTCTTGCGAAAGCCGCAGGTCATTGCTGCTCATGTGATCGCTTGAAAAATGTGAACGAATGCGCTCGCGAAGGTGCTTCGCTTTACCTACGTAAAGCGGCAAATCGTTGATGCCGAAAAAGAGGTAAACGCCCGCGCTGTCTGGTATATCGTGCAGTGCGTTCGTCGGCAAATTTTGTGGCAGCGACGGCATGCGCAAGAGCGATTTCACCGCTGCGTGTACGTGCTCGTCGCCATGATCCGCTGTGGCCGCAACGACAAACGCGGCGGTCGCCTCGGTGTCGCCCATCGCGCGGTGACGCTCGGTCACGCGAAGCTTGTGGCGATGAATGACAGCATCGAGGCCGTGGCCGTCTGCGTTGGGGTACAGCGCGCGCGACAGACGTACCGTACACAACACGTCTGCTGTGAATGACTCGCTTTGCCGACGAAATTCGTTCTTGATAAACCCGTAATCGAAGCGCGCGTTATGCGCCACAAACACCGCACCTTCTAGCATGCGACGCACGTCATCGCGCACGTCGAAAAACGTCGGTGCGTCGCGCACCATCGCGTTTGTAATGCCAGTCAACGCTTGAATCGCGGCCGGAATGCTCATGCCGGGGTTGATCAGCGACTGCCAGCGTTCGACCTTGCCGTCAGCGTGAAAACGGATGATCGCGACTTCGGTCACGCGATCGCGGAGCGCGCTGCCGCCTGTGGTTTCGACGTCGATGAAGGCGAACTCGCCGAGCTTGAGCAGCGATGGGGGGAGGGCAAGCGAGTCGGCCACGTTCATTGGCGCGGGAATCACGGCTTAGGCAGCAGCGCCATGACGACTGTAAGGCTCACCAGCGAAACGAGGCTAGACAGCGCCGTTGCCGCCGTTGCAACGTTTTCGTTCACGCTGTAGCGCTGCGCAAACATAAACACGTTCGCGCCAATGGGAAGTGCGGCGCAAGTCACCGCAACGGCTGTCGCAAGCGGCGATAAATTAAACGCCCAGGCCGCTAAGTACACCAGCGCCGGATGCACCAAATTCTTCGCAATGGTCAAGGTCAAACCGCGCTGCCAATGATCAGTCAGTTTCATGGTTGAGAGTTGCGCGCCCATGAGCACCAGCATGATCGGGCCTGCAGCAGAGGCCAGAAACCCAAGCGGTTGATCGAACCAGGCAGGCAATGGCAACTGCGCAAAACTCCACACAAGCCCCGCCAAAATCGGCAGGATCACTGGGTGAACAATTGACGTTTTCACGACGTGCAACACGTTGCTGCCGAAGCTTCGCGACTCCGACGACTCTCTCGCTCGCGCGATTTCGAGCCACACCGTTGCGCTGGTGAGCAAGATCAATGAATGGATCGCAATGATGGAGAGTTGCAGCTTTAGGCCCGCTTCGCCGTACGCCAACTTCTGAATCGGAATGCCGAGCTGCACGCTGTTTGAAAACACGGCCCCGAGGCCAAAAACGACTGCGCCCGAGGTCGTTTCGTTAGGTCTGCTTTGCGTAAAAAGTACGACCACGACGAACCAGAAAAGCGCTACGCCGAAATACACGCCGAGCATCGTGGCGTCGGAGCCATCGAAGCGTGCTGTGGCCAAAGAACGAAACAGCAAACACGGCAAAAACAGCATGAACACTAGGTCCGACAGCGCCTTCACGTTCGACGCGTCAAGCATCCGTCGCCCCGCCACATATCCCGCCACCACGACGATAGCGGCAGGCAGTATTACGGAAAGGGTCGAGAGCACGTTGCGCCGAGTGCGGGCTAAACGCCCGTGTCTTCGCGCGGCGGCGTGACTAGCAATTTGTCGATTCGACGACCGTCCATGTCGATCACTTCGAGCGCAATGCCGCTGTGAATCGCTTTATCGGAAACGGAAGCAATTCGCCCAATTTCTGCCATGACGAATCCGCCCAGCGTGCGGTAATCGCCGCTGACTTCACCGGCAAACGCGCCAGCATCCGGAAACAGTTCGCGAAAGCGCTGCAACGACATCGAACCGTCAACCAGCCAAGTTCCGTCGCTTCGTCGAACCGCATCCGAATTCGCCGCTTCGTCTTCGTCGCCTAAGTCGCCGACGATGGCTTCGAGCACGTCGGTGAGCGTGACCAGTCCGAGCACTTCGCCGTGTTCGTCGACCACAAAAGCGAGCGACTCACGCGTGCGCTTAAATGTCTCGAGCACTTCGAGCACGGTCACTGTTTCGGGGACGAACACAGCGTCTTTGCGCACACGCTCCGGCATCAGCTTGCCGCTCTTCAAGTAGTGTGCGAGCAGGTCGCCAGAATCAATGACGCCAATCACGTTCGACACGTCGTCTTTCACCACTGGGTAGCGCGTGTAATCGCTTTGCTTGAGCAGTTCCAGAGTGACCGCCGGGTCTGCCTCGGTATCGATCACTACCATGTCCGCGCGGGGTGTCATGATGTGTTCGACCGTGTGATCGTCGAGATTGAATACTCGCGAGACAATTCTTGATTCGCCGTGCTCAAAGACTCCGGCGTTCGCGCCTTGCAACATCAAGCCTTTAATTTCTTCTTCCGTTACCGGCGGGTCGTCATTGCCTTTTCGGCCGAACGGACGCACTAACGCATCAGTTGTGATCGAAAGCAGACGGACCAGTGGCAACGACAATCTCGCGACCCACTGCATCGGACGGGAAACTAGGCGCGCGATGCTTTCTGGGTAGACAAGTCCCATACGTTTCGGAACGAGTTCGCCGAAAATCATGCCAACAACACCGATGGCAACCAGAACAATTACGGTAGAAATCTGGTTGGCGTAGGGAGCTAAAACACTCCATTGGCGCAGAAAGGCTTCGACCGGCGGCGTGAACGTGCTTTCACCAAACGCGCCCTGCGCCATCGTAATGAGCGTGATGCCGACTTGAACCGTAGATAGAAGGCGCGTGGGCTCTCCGCTGAGAGAAAGTGCGGCGGCGGCACCTTTGTCGCCCTCGGCGGCGAGTTGTTCCAAGCGAATTTTTTTCGCAGACACCAGAGCGATTTCGCTCATGGCAAACAGGCCGTTCAGAAGAATGAGCCCGAGAAGTAAAAGGACGTCCAACGTGGGCGCGCGATGTGTGCCTTAAAGGCGCATCGAAAAAATGTGCAAACGCTACTATACCCGACGACCCGATTTGCGCTGAGGCCACCGTGGGGCGCGTAGTTTTCCCCAACGTCTCTAATACTTCTCAGGGACGATAGCGGTGTACACGTCCGTACAGAAGGCGACTCGCTCTTCTGACGCATTCCACGGAACGGGAATCACGGGGCGCCCAATTTTCGGGTATGTCGTCACGTACAAATGGTACGGCGACGGTTGCGCCACGAAATAACGAACGACCGGAACTGCGTATTCTGCTGGGCAGACGCCATTGGCGTCCGGGGCGACTGCGTAAAAGGCGATGCCTTCGTATTTCATGCCGTTGCCGGGTGTACCGGCATCGCCCCATGTGGAGCGCAATAGCGCGCACTCTGCTGCATTGGCGGTGAAGAAATGCGCCACGGTGCCGTCGCCCAGCGGTTGCCCAAAAAATTGGCACACAGGAGATAAGTTTGGCGCAGCCGTCGGGGTCGTGAATACCCGCCACACTTGGCCTGTTCTTTGGGCGACGCTGCTGTCGTACGAATCCAGTCTGCGCACGACACTTTCCGCACTCGCGAGGTAGCGCGCGAAGCCTCCCGCGCCGCCGTCGTAGCTGTATTCGACAGCAAGCGTAGTGTCTTCGAGCGGCGCGCTCGGCGCGACGTGAGCGACGGTGACCATTGCACTGACGGCACCCACATGACCTTGTTGCCGCGCCTTCACCACAAACCGCTTAACACCCGGCCGCAGCCCGCAGAGACTGGCAGATCCACCATGCCCAACGCGTCGGTCAACAGCGCGGTGCGCGGGCCGTCGATGCCGGTGTCTGTTTTCTCGTTGAGTATCACTTCGGACGCGAGCGCCACGCTCGCGCCAGCGGCGGGCAGTCCGTCCGAGCCGGTGACTTTGACGCGGATAGCGGGAGTTGCAAACGCTTGCCCGGCGCCGCTCACCTGCATATCGCCCGCGACGACTTCCACTCTTGACAACGATTTACAGCGCAGTAGCGGCGGCACGGTGAGTCGAATCGCATCGGACAATCGTTCGCCCGATTCCAGCTTCTGAATCGAAATTACATCCCAAACGCCTGCAGAGAGACTTGGGTAGCTACGCCATGCCTCAAGCGCGATGGGTGGTAGGGGGGTGTAAACACTGAATTCACCCCCATTGGGATCGACCGTAAATGCGAATTCGACGCCCAATTGCAGGTCACGAATCGAACTAAGTCTCGGAACAAGAAAGCGAAATCGATCAATTTGTAGACGCGCGCTAGCGTTCGTTCCGCCGTCAAAGCACGTCGTCGACTGTTGTTGCGACCCAAACACCGATAGCGCACCGTACGTGGCAAATTTGTCGGCGGCAATGGTCGGCGTTGCGGCGAACAGTGCGAGCAAGCACGATGCGAGTGCCGACACCGCCAGGATAAGGCTGAAAACGCTGCGCTGGTGAATGGAGGCGTGCATCGCGAGAATCATAGGGCCAAACCCGACTCTGTCGGTGAAGTACTCGTCGTCGCAGGTACTACAAAGAAAAAACGTGACGCCGCCGACGGCAATCTCTTTTCTATGTGCATCGCGGTAGCGGCAGCGGCGGCAGCGGACGACGCCGATGCGGCCGATTTTCACGGCGGGCGATTCAATCTGCGCCGCATGAAAATAGGCCGGATCGTGCTCTGGTATCAAATGTGGGAATTCGTAGCCGTTTTTTCGATTTCTATATGACCGCTCCACTCCTCCAATCCAAACTCCCCAAAGTCGGCACCACGGTGTTTTCGGTGATGTCTGCGCTGGCTGTGAAACATCAGGCGATCAATCTTGGGCAAGGTTTTCCGGATTTTGATTGCGATCCGCGCTTGGTGGACGCTGTCACCGCCGCAATGAAAGCCGGGCACAATCAATATCCACTGATGACGGGTGTCCCGCTGCTGCGCGAACGTGTCGCGGAGAAGGTGGAGGCGTTGCACGGTGTGCGCTATGACGCAGCGACGGAAATTACGATCACCTCGGGCGCAACTCAGGGCATTCTCTCTGCGATTTTGGCAGTAGTGCGGCCGGGGGACGAGGCCATCGTGCTGGAGCCGTGTTACGACAGCTATATCCCGAACATTGAGCTCGCGGGCGGCGTCGCGGTGCCGGTGCGGCTGAAAACGGGTACCTTCGAGCCCGATTTCGACGCGATCACGGCGGCGATTACGCCGAAAACGCGCGCCATTATCGTGAATACGCCGCATAACCCGAGCGGGCGAACCTGGTCTCACGCGCAGTGGGACACGCTCGCTGAAATCATCGCAGCGCATGACATTTGGCTCATTTCCGATGAAGTGTATGAACACATGGTGTTCGACGGCGCGCCGCACGAGAGCGTTGCCCGCGTTCCGCTGCTTCGTGATCGCGCGTTTGTGATCTCGTCTTTTGGCAAAACTTTCCACGTCACGGGTTGGAAGATTGGCACCGTGTGCGCGACCGCCGCGGTCACGACGGAGTTTCGCAAGGTGCATCAGTACACGGTGTTCACCGCCAACAGCGCCATGCAGCACGGCATTGCGGCGTACCTCGCCGACCCCGCCCCGTACATGAACTTACCTGCGTTCTACCAAGCCAAGCGTGACCGATTCGCCGCTGGTCTGCGCTCCACGGCGCTCCGCTTGTTGCCGTGTGAAGGTAGTTATTTCCAGTGCGTGAGCTATGCGGACGTTCCGGCGATGCGCGACATGAGCGAACGCGAGTGCTGCGAGTGGCTCACGCGTGAAATCGGCGTCACGCCGATTCCCGTATCCGCGTTTTACTCGTCAGCCGCAGAGCAGCAGACAATCCGATTTTGCTTTGCAAAGCGCGATGACACGCTGGACGCGGCGCTGGTGCGACTGCGGAAGATCATCAACTGAGAGCGTTTCGGACGCCTAACAGCTTTTTGGTGAAAAATAGTTTTAACGACCAGCCGGCGGTCGTTCAGTAGCAATATTTTATAAAGTCGACATATTGAAAAAAGTACGGCAAACGACCGCTGGGCAGTCGCTTGAGCCAAAAAGCTGATTGCAGGCGAAGATCGTAAACCTCGCGTGCCCTTGCCCGCAGGTGGATACGCGCAATGTCGGTGGCGCTCGCCGGGAGGACACACGCTGGCGCGCTCGTCGGCGGATGACGAACAGTTTTGGGCTGGCACGTGGCGTTTCTCGACCGATGGCCGGCGCTCCCCAACCGGATACACTCTCTCCCTTGATTTGACGAAGGCACTGGTAGAAGAAATGGCTCGTACGCGTACACACGGAAATTCTTTGGGCTTCTTGGGCAAGGTCTCGATGGCGGCTGGCGCAGCTGCGCTTTGCGCAATGCTTGCGGGTTGTGGCGGATCTAGCTCGACCGATACGGCCGTTTCCACGTCCACGTTGCTCGCCAGCCCAGCGAAGTTCGCAGCGTTCGGTGATACGCCAAACGTGGTCGGAATTTCGGGTGGCACTGGCCCCTTCACCGTGACGTCGAGCGACCCCGTGTTGGTTCCGGTCACCCTGGCCGTCAATGGCGCGTCGTTTACCTTCACCCCGAAAAACGTCCAGACTGAGACCGTCGTCACACTCACGGTCAAGGATTCCAAAGGCGCCACGTCGCCCGTCGCGGTGACGGTGACCCCGGCAACGATTCCGGCGGGCAAGATCACTGTCGTCGGCGCGGCTAATTCGGTCTGCGCAGTCGAAAACAACCCGGCCATCACGCTCGTGACCATCTGTCAAAGCGAAACTGGCACGGCTTCGGTAACTCTGCGCGATTCCACCGGCGCGGTGCTCGCCAACCGAGAGGTGCTTTTCGAGGCGCTGAGCACCGGCGCCGCGTTTGCTGAAAAGGCTGACAGCGCCACATTTGCGCGGGTCGCTACGGTAAAGACTGACGCCAATGGCGTTGCGACCGTCGCGCTGCGCGGTGACGTTGAGGCCGTATCAGAGGCAGCGCTTTTGCGTGCTACGGACAAGGTGAGTACGCATCGCGTTGACACTTGGATCACCGTGCTCAAACAAACCAGCGGCGCCTCCGCGCTCGGAATTGTTCCTGCAAGCGCGGGTTTGATTGGGTACTACACGAATGAATGCACGCCGGTTGTGCGCGAATACGGCATCCACGGCGGAAAAGCGCCGTATACCGTTACGCTGCCGGCTAGTAACACGCTGATCTTGGCCGCAAACGGTGTGGAATCCCTTGCTGGCGCGGCCACCACCGTAGCGGCCGCGGGTGAGCGCTTCACCGTGAAGCAACCCGCAACGACAACCTGCGCAACGTCGAGCACGCTAATGACCGTCACCGACGCGCTGGGCGCCAAATCCACGGCTACATTCACCGTTGCCAGCGGCGGCAATACGCGCAGCACAGCGGCTGCTACAGACTTGATAGTCACACCGCCAACACTCTCCTTTGTCGCCGATGCATCAAGTACGTACTGCACGTCCAGCAAAGCAACTTTCGCGATTGCCGGTGGCACTGCGCCATATGTGGTTTCGAGTTCGATTCCGCAAATCGCCACTACGCTGACCAACGGCAATATTGTCGACGCATCGTTCGCGTCCAACGCGAAATGGAAAATGCTCAAAGGCCAAACCGCCAGCGTTCTGGTGCTAGACAGCGTCGGAAAAATAGCGACTGCTGCGATCAGCTGCAACTGAAGAACCTATCGTTGGCACGCCGCCAGCTGGCGTGTTGGGATTAAAAAAGCCGGGTTCGTCCCGGCTTTTTTTATCGCTGCGCCCACTGCGCGGCCGCTGTACTTCGGCTTCGCGAAAACTGTGGGCGACACAAGTAGTTTCGCTGACTTTTGTAGCGCAAGCAGGGCGCTATCTCTTGGGCTCAGTGATAAAGCCAATTTTCTTGAGTCCTGTGACCTGCGCGGTGGCCATCGCTTGCGCAACGCGCTCGTAACGAACCGCTTTGTCGCCGCGGATGTGCAGTTCTGGCTGCGGCTGTTTGGCGGCGCTTAGTGTGAGCTGCGCGGCCAATTCGGTGTCAGAGACTGCTTGCTCGTTCAGATAGAAGCCGCCCGTGGCGTCCACGGTGAGCCGGAGTGTTTCCGGGCGGCTTTGCTCCGGTTGATTGGTCGCGCGTGGCAGATCAATGGCGACGCTGTGCTTCATGACCGGGATGGTGATGATGAAAATGATTAGGAGTACCAGCATCACGTCGACGAGCGGCGTCATGTTGATCTCGTTCATGACGTCGTCGATGTCTTCCGTAGTTCCGAATGCCATGATCGATCCTTTAGGCGTGCGCAGCGGCGCTGGTTGTCTGCGTTGATGGGTTGCGCACGTTCTGGCGAAGCGGCAATTTGACCCGCGCACCGGTGACGAAATGCGCATGCAAATCGTGGGCGAAACTGCTGAGTTTGCCAATGATGGATTTGTTGCCGCGCACCAAGGTGTTGTAGCCGAGCACCGCTGGTATCGCGACGGCGAGACCGAGCGCGGTCATGATGAGCGCCTCACCGATGGGGCCCGCGACTTTGTCGATGGTGGCTTGTCCGCTGGTACCGATTGAAAGTAGCGCGTGATAGATGCCCCAGACGGTGCCAAACAATCCCACGAACGGTGCGGTTGAACCCACGGATGCGAGGATGGCCAACCCAGATTGCAGCTTCGCTGTGAATTCGTCGAGCGTGTTTTTAAGGCAACGCGTCACCCAATCAGAGAGGTCGAGCGTGTCGTGCAATTGCGGGCTGGTGTTGCGGTGATGATTCGTAGCTTCGCGTCCTTCCAGCGCGAGCTGGCGAAGCGGGTTGTCAGTGGCGGCGCCGAGCGCACTCAGTCCAGATTCGAAATCAGGGCTGCGCCAAAACGCATTCGAATTTTTAACGATTCGCTTGTAACGTGCGATTGAGATTGCCTTGATGATGATGACCATCCATGAGGCCAGTGACATCGCCAGAAGAAATACGGCGACCGCGCGGGTGACAAAGTCGCCCTGCGACCACAGGTTCATGAGACCAAATTGGGATTGCATATAAAAGTCCTATTCCAAAACAAAATTTATCGGTACGTTGAACCACATGGCCTCGGCCACGCCACCGCGTTTGCCGGGTACGTAGCGCCACTTCATTACGGTTGTCGCAGCGGATTCGTCGAGGCGATCAAATCCGCTGGATTTGCCAATTTCTGCCTTCATCGGCTCGCCGTTGCTACCAATCAATACGCGCATGACAACTGTGCCTTGTTCGTTGAGCCTTTTGCTCAAGCGCGGGTAAGGTGGCTTCGGGTTCTGCAAATAGTCGGCGTCACTCGACGGCAACTCAACGCGTGGCGGTGTAGGGCGCGCAACTTGCACAGGCGCTGCTGTGGCAACGGCTGCCACTGGGGCGGCTATCGACGGTAGTGGGACGGGCGTAGCAACTCCGCTAGGTGCGTTGGGCGAAGGGCTCGGGTCGTTGATGGCAATGGGCTGTGGAACCATCACCGGCACTGGCCTCGTCGGTGTGGTCGCCACGGGTTTTGTCGTCGGCGTCGGTACCGGTGGTGGCACCTCGCGCGGACGCGGGGGATCAATAAATTCGGCCACCAGTTGCACCGGAAGCACGATCTCAACAGCACGTCGTAGCAGACCGGATTGCAAACCCCACAGCGCGAGTGCGTGGAACACCACGACACCGAGCGCGATGACAGCGTTGCGATTGAAAATCGGGGAAGGTGGGTCGTCGTAGACAGACATATTTTCTATTCGGTTCAGACGTCCGCCCACATCCGCAAAAGGTTGTGGTACGTGCCGGTCAGTGCGACGGTTGACGCGTCGTCGCCATTTGTGTTGCGCATGCCCATAATCGTTGCGTCGAGATCGAACAAGAGACGTCGCTTTTCGCTGTCGCGCACCATGCTCTCCACCCAAAAAAAGCAGGCGAGACGGTAGCCGCGCGTGACGGGAAAGACCTGATGCAGCGTCGTTGCGGGATAAATAACGGCGTCACCAGCGGCGAGCTTCACGTTGTGGGTGCCATAGGTGTCGCGAATAGCGAGTTCGCCGCCGTCGTATTCCTCCGGTTCGGCGAGAAACACGGTGCAAGAGATGTCGGTGCGGATGCGCTGCCCGCTGTCTGGCGCGAAGCGAATCGAGTTATCGAAATGTTCCCCGAAGGCGTTCATTTCGCCGCCATAGCGGTTAACTCGGGGTGGAAACACGCGCTTCGGAAGGGTGGCGGAAAAAAATGTGGGGCTTCGGTCTAACCCCTGCAGCACCATATGACGAATAGCACGAGCGGCGTCGCATTCGTGCGGGAGCTGCTCATTATTTTTAATCTCAATGGCCTGCATGCCTGCGCTGTCGCGGCCTGCCGCCCACGGTGCGTTTTCGAGCAACGCGCGCGCCGTCGCGAGATCGTCTGGCGTGAGCACATTTTTTATAGTCAGTAGCATGGTGAGTTCGAGTCAGATGGGTGTGGCAATTCGGATGCGGCCGCGCGATTGGGCCGCGTGACGGTGTGCCGCATCCGGTTCCGTCGCTGGGCCTCTAGAAATTCACGGTCAATGCGAGTTGGTACAAACGACCGGCGCCGGGGATGTAGTGACCGCGGTACAGCGACTCGGCGTAGAGCTTGTTGGTGACGTTGCTGACGTTGGCTTTGAGTTTGTATTTCGGGCTAAACACATACTCTGCGAGTAGGTCGGCCGTCACAAATCCCGGTGCCTGCCACGCGGGCGCGGTGACGTCCGCTGGAGACTGGCCGCTGCGGAAATTGAGACCGCCGCCGACGCGCAGCTTTGGGTCAACTTGATACGTGACCCACGCTGTGCCGCTGTGTTTCGGGCTGAGACCGGGCCGGTCGCCCACGCGATTGCCGACGCTGGTCGCGGTTGACGCGGCCTGATCAACGCGTGCCACAGGCATCCACATATACGATCCAAATATTTCCCACTTCGAGGTGAGTAGACCGGCAAAGTCTGCCTCGAATCCAGCGGTGTGCCGCTTACCCGAAAGTAACAATCGCGTTGCCGCTGTGTCGGGGTCGGTGTTGCGTTCGTTCTTCTTGACGGAGTAGAAAAGTGCTAGTCGTGTGGTGAATCGTTTATCAGCGGTGTCGAGTTTTGCACCAAGCTCCCAGTTCTCGCTGCTCTCCGGTGGCGTGTTCGCGCTCAGCGCGTTGTAGGAATAGGTGTCGGCGGAGGTGTTAAATGAGGTGCCGTATGAGACGTGGTACGAGTGCAATTCGTTGGGTTGAAACAATACGCCGGCGCGATAGCTCATCGCCGAAATTCGCTGTTGGTAGGATGTGGTCGTCACTGGCGACGCAGCGGCATTTGGGATGGCGTAGGCGTTGTATCGTCCGTCCAAATTGTCGTAGCGAAGTCCGCCCACCGCTTTCCAGACAGGCGTCACTTGGATCACGTCCTGTACGTACGCACCGAACGCAGTCGCCGTGAAGTCGTTGGTGGTTCGCAGTACACGGCCAAACTCGTCCACGGTTGCGCCGTCGTTGGGTGTGTCCGCCAGCGTCGTGGGCTTCACCGGGGCTGTGCCACCCTGCGCCACATTGCGTGCACCGTAAACGCTTCGTTCATCTCGCGAGTAGTCGACACCCGCCAACACATGGTGCTTGTAGCCCAAGGCGTTGAATTTTGCGCTCAGGTCGCTCTGTGCTTGTACGGTATCCAAGTCTTGCAGCTTGAGGTTTGTGCCGCGTGTGAGTACGGTACTCGGGCCGAAATTGCTGAGATCTACGGCGGCTCGATTAGTCGTCGCGGTGGTGCCAACACCGGCGAAGCGGACGGTGCCGGCGTGCTGATCGCGCTTGTATTCACCGCGACGAATCTGTGTTTTTAGTTCGTTATCGTCGCCAAAACGAAACAGGTGATTGAGCGTGGCAATTGTCGCGCTGCCCGCGTTGTAGTCGCTCGCCATTCCGTAGTAATTCGATGGGTCGAGGCCAGAAATGATGGTGTTTGCTGCCGACGTGTCGGTCGCATTGGGTCGAATCCACGGCAATCCGTAGTTCATACCGTTGTTGTTTTCGAGGTGGTAGAGGCTCGCCTTGAATTCATGCGTGTCACCGATACCGTGTCGGTAGGCGACTGCCGCGCCCTGTTTGTCGATGCTGCTTCCGGCTCCGTTGTTGTCGGCCTTGGTGTGCATACCGGAGACGAGGAGGGCGTTTTTATCGCCCACGCTTTGGTTCATGTGCGCGACGACTCGACGGTAATTGTGGTTGCCGATTGTTATGGTCGCCTGTCGCTCATCGTTCAGAGACGGTTCTTTGCTGACTTGATTGACCGCACCACCCGTCGAGCCACGTCCGAACAGCATCGACGCCGAACCGCGCAACAAGTCCACGCGATCAAAGTTGAAAGTGTCGCGGTCATAGAAGGCGGCGTCGCGCATGCCGTCGAGGAAGATGTCGCCGGTGGTCGCAAGGGAAAAGCCGCGCAACCTCACGTCCTCTTCGCCGCCTTCCGCGGCTTGGAAGGTTACGCCCGCCGTGTTTCGCAAAACATCTTTCACCGTGTCCAAATTGCGATCATTGATCAATTTTTCGGTGACCACGGTGACCGATTGTGGAATGTCGCGCAACGGCTGATTGCCTTTTCCTACGGTGGTGGTAGTTGCGCGTACTGCGTCGCGTCCCTCTAAGACCTCAGCTTTCTCTTTGACCGTGACGGCTTTGAGCGATTTTTCGCCCGTTTTCGCGGTGGCATCGGCGGTCATGGGTGTCGTTGTCGATGTTGATGGCGTCGTCGTTGGTGTTTGTGCGGACGCGTTGAGCGACGCTGCGAGCATTACCGCCGCAAGCGGCAGCAGCGCCACGCCATGCGTTTGTGTCGGCGCGTTTGGCCGTGTGTTCGTCGTCGCGCGCGATTGCGCGGCAGGGAATAGGCGTGTGCGGTTAGCCATCAGGGCTCCTTTTCAAGCTTCGTGTCGAAGCTGGTCGGTGGGAGGCTGGCTGGTCCGTAGCGGGGTGGCTTGCCGATGTAAAAATTATATAGCAAACGCGAATAGTTCGCATTACGAAACGTCCGATCGTGCAAAAAGTCTGATGAGCTCCCGGCCTTAGATTAGGCATACATCGTCGTTCCCGCGAATGCGGGAACCCAGACCTAGCGCGCCACGATACCCGTGGCTACAGGGCTTAGCGCAATTCGGTCTGGATGCCCACCTTCGCGGGCATGACAGCTGGCTGAGGCACGTAACTAATCAGGAAAAATCCTATCGCGTGTGTCAGATGCTCATTGACGTGGTGTGGCGCACAAGGTCAAGGGCGTGACGCGAGCGATCGGCTCTCGACACGTCGATGACAACTGGCTACGCGCGTTTCGTCAGAATCAATTTCTTCGCTCTTGTTAGGCGCAATACATATATTTCGCCGCTGTGATCAATGTCGAGCGAATCTTGGCCGTCCAGCAGGACGGTCAGTAGCGTAGCTTCCTGCTCCGACGCGATTTCGAGGCTGTTGCCTCGTTCAAGCGGAGCGGTACGCTGTGCGTCATCTGCCGCATGCTGCGCGGTCATGAAGACTCGTGTGCCGTCCTGATTTGTCTCGCGTGTTGCGTGTGCTTCTTGCTTCGGTTTTTTCATGGCCTTGACGTCCAAAAATCATCTTGATGCGGTTTGACACAATAAGTATAAAGTAATATGAATGCGAACTATTCGCAATACGTAAGCATCAGATTCAAATTCAAACTCATGGAGCACCGCTATGAATACAAACGCAATTGAAACGACCGAACGCGCAGCGCAAATGCCTGAGCGTATGCAGTGGATTATTGAACTGATGAGTCGCTACGCGCATGAGCGTGCGGGCGAACACGAATCAGCAAGGCTCGCTGCAGCCATCGTGTCGCACTTGAAGTCGATGGTGCGGGACGCGTTTGAGGGCAGTCGCCTCGCCGACACCGCATCTCACTGGTTAGAAACGTGGGAGCCAATTCTTGATCGAAATATCAAGAGTCAATCCGGCTCAAGCAGCACCGCGGTGCCCTTGGCGGTGCTCGTTCGACGTGCGAGATTTGACTAATGCGCAAGTGCTACTACGCACAGTGCCAGTTCGCGCAATTCATGCATGTCGCGAGCAACCGGCCCTTAGCGCGAGGCGCGATACAGGTTAAGGAACCAAGCGCGCGGACGCTAAGCGTTTGTCGCAGCGATTCGCGCCTCGTGCTGCTCGGCCTCAATCCGCTCGCGCTCATTGGCGCGCACTAGCGCAGGGCGCGCGCGCAGGCGCTCGACGTATCCGAGCGAAGCCTCGCCGACACCTTCGAGCTTCGCCGACAGCGTCCACGTCAAGCAGTGAAAACACAAAATATCGGCCAGCGAGAACATGTCTCCCGCCAAAAACGGTACGTGCGTCAGGCGTGTATCAATTGCACGGAGTGCGCGAGCCAACTGCCACGTTGCCGTCGGCTCTAGCGCAGGAACACGCTTATCTTCCGGCAGCGCAAACCGGTGCTGCGCGATGGCCCAGAGATGGGGCTCAATCTCGCTCACTGCAAAAAATACCCAGCGATACATTTCAGCGCGTGCGATAGGCTCTGATGGAATGAGTCCGGCTTGCGGAAATTTTTCGGCGACATAAATCATGATCGCGACAGACTCGGTGAGCGTGAGCGCGCCGTCTTGCAGCACCGGAATTTTCCCGGCGGGGTTGACCGCTTTGAATTCGGGTTTTCTTCCGTCACCCTTGGTCATCCACACGCGCTGATAGTCGTACGACGCGTTCGCTTCTTCGAGCGCCCATACACAACGAAGTGAACGCGAGTTTTTTGAGCCGAAAAGTTTCATGTAGTTCTCCGTGGAACGACTTCATTGGCGACGAGTGCGGCCAAGACGATGGCCCCACCCGTCAGTGTAGAACCCGCAGGCACTTCGCCCGCGCCCAACCACGACCAGAGCGGCCCCATGAGCACTTCGAGCAAGCCAAGTAGTGCAAGTTCGGGAGCGCTCAAGTGTTCGCTCGCACGCACCATCATCACGCAAGGAATGCCAAGCTGAAACACGCCCAAAATCGCGAGCAAAATCACGTCCTTCATGCTCGCGGCAAACGGCAGCGACAACGGAATCGTGATGGCGCACGAGATAAACGCCCCGATCAATACAGCGGGCGCAAGATCCACGTGCGCACCGGTTTTCTTGAGCGTCACGAGGTTAATCGCCGCTGCGACCGGCACACCGAACGCGATGATGGTGCCGAGCCAGCCGCCGCCAGCTTGATTGGCGAACATGATCACCATGCCGGTCATCGCCGCAGCAATGGCGAGCCAAGTGCGCGTTGCAATTTTTTGCTTCAAGACGAACCACGCCAAAAGCGTCGCGAAGAGGGGCGAGAGCGCGTTGACGATCAGCGTGTTCGCCGTCGACGTTAACGTCAGCGCAATCATGAAGCAAGTAAACATCGTGGCCCACATGAAGCCAGAGATCAAGCCGGGCTTTCCGCTCGCCCGCACATAGGCCACTGCGCCTTTGACGCCGCGCGTGTAGCCGAACCAAACAAGCAATGTGATGGCGCAGAAGAAGCTGCGCCAAAAAGTCACTTCGAAGCTCTTGGCGTGATCCAAATGGCGCGTAAACACGCCAGCGATGCTCCACAAAATGGTGGCACCAATCATGATGAGGATTGCGCGGCGATGTTGTTGAGGCGTGGTGTTGGCGGTGGTCATGCGGGGGGCTTGTGCGTAAAAGGCAGGTAAAGCGGTTGAATTGAAGCGACGGCTACGTGCGGTCAGATGGGTGATGGTGGTGCGTGACATCGGGAACCGCGAAACACCACGCGCCAGCCGCGAGCATCATCGCCACACAAGCGTAGAGCGTTGCGACCCATCCCGAGTATTCAATTAGACCGCCGCCCACCCAAAATCCCACACCGAGCCCGATCATGAAGAGCGTGGTGCTCCACGTGAACGCCTCGGTGGAATAGTGCGACGGGGTGAGTTTTCCAAGTTGCAGTGAGAGCGCGGTGATCATCGGGCCGAAGCCTAAACCCATGAGCGCGCTCGCGATCAAAAAAGTCCATGTTTGCGTGCATTGCGCCATCAATACCGATCCCGCGGCGATCCAGAGCGCGCCGAGGAGAATTTGTCGGTTCAGTGGCCATTGAATGTGGTGTGAGCCATAGATGAAACCCGCAATCGCCGACGGAATGCTCGCTGCGGCGTAGTACCAGCCTACTCGTGCGGGAAAGCCCGACGCGTTGGCGAACGCCGGGAATGCAATTTCGTTGAGGCCGATACCGATGGCCATTAGCAGCGAAAGCAGCAGCGCGCGCCGTACCGCCGACATCTTGAGCGGCCCGAGCCAGTGGCGCACCACGTCCGGGCCGGACTCCACGACGCCCCAACGCGCGAGCGCGCCGGAGCGAGCGAACTGCCAAGTTCCGTACAACACAAACGCTGCCGAGGCGATGACCGCAAACGCGGGCGAGCCTGCCAGCACGGCGAGGCTCACAATCAACGGACCGAGCACGA
>DAINAJ010000024.1:22388-24205 GCA_036733505.1 Casimicrobium sp. | reverse complement strand
CGCGCACTGTTGCTGCGATTCATTTTTTTGAAAGGAACTCCGATGCTGCCACGTTGCACGTGCAGATCGGAGCGAGCCTAACGCTTCGATGCGTCTCGCGAGTGCGATGAGTTTTCATAGCAGCTAAGTAAGCCGCGCGCGCTCGCCACAAGACTCACCGGAGCCGCCCGTTCGCTCCGTCTGCTTTCCCCCAAAAGACCGCAGGTTCGCCTGAGGCGTTGTGTCGCGCGTGCGTTTTCGCACTGTGCACTCGGACGTCTACACGCAACTTGCTTGTGAGTTATCGCTGACGCGAGGCCCCTTCACGCTCTCAAAATTTCAACTGAGCGGAAGGATTCAACGCCATCACGTCGGCCTATTCGAGAAGAGAGTTATGGGCATTCAATTGACCCTCAATAAAGGCAAGGTCCCGGCGTACGTATGGACGAAAGACATCGAACCCGAGGCTATTCAACAACTGGTGAACATGGCGCAATTGCCCATTCTTCACCACCATCTGGCCGCAATGCCGGATGTTCACGCGGGCGTCGGTGCGACGGTCGGCTCAGTGATCGCTACGAAAGAAGCGATCATTCCGGCCGCTGTGGGCGTCGATATTGGTTGCGGCATGAACGCCGTGCGTACGAGCTTGACGGCGGCGATGCTGCCCGACGGTTTGTACAAGCTGCGTATGGATATCGAAGCGGCAATTCCGGCGGGTTTACTGCAACACTCCATGAGCAAAGTGCAAGGCTCGGCGGCGCATCGCGCAGGTCGTGCGTTGGACGGTGGGCTTGACGCGATTGTCGCGAAGCATCCCGCGCTCATGAAAATGCAGCGCAAGTTCAACAGCACGTGGCTGTGCCAACTCGGCACGTTGGGCGGCGGCAATCACTTCGTTGAGCTTTGTCTCGACGAAGAAGATCGGCTGTGGATCATGCTGCACAGTGGTTCGCGCGGCATCGGCAATGCGATCGGCCGCTACTTTATCGACAAGGCGAAGAAGGACATGGGGCGCCACGTGCACGCCTTGCCCGACAAAGACTTGGCGTATCTGCGCGAAGGCACTGAGCTGTTCGACGATTACGTGGAGGCGCTGAACTGGGCGCAGGACTACGCGCGACTTAATCGCGAGCTGATGTTGCGCGCAGTGATCACTGTGTTGCAGCGCCACTTCCCGCGCTTCACGTTGGACAGCGAAGCGATCAATTGCCATCACAACTACGTGCAACGTGAAAAGCACTTTGGCGCAAACGTTTTTGTAACGCGCAAAGGTGCCATCTCGGCGCGCGAAGGCGAGTTGGGCGTGATCCCGGGCAGCATGGGCGCGAAGAGTTACATCGTTCGCGGACGCGGTAATTTGCAGTCGTTTTGTTCGTGTTCGCACGGCGCAGGACGGCGCATGAGCCGAACGCAAGCAAAGCGCGAGTTCAATCGCGCCGACCTTGCGGCGCAAACGCTCGGCGTCGAATGTCGTAAGGACGGCGGTGTGATCGACGAGATTCCAGCCGCGTACAAAGATATCGACAGCGTGATGGCGAATCAGGGCGACCTAGTGAGCATCGAACACACGTTGAAACAATTTTTGTGTGTGAAGGGGTAAATCATGGGCAAAACATTTCAACCGATTTTGTTCACGATCGAACCCGTGAAGCCGAGGAATCGCATCGCGGTGGAAGGCCGCAAACGCTACGGCGGGCCGCACGTCAAACCGTACGGTGCCGTGCGACAAACGCACAAGCAAGCGCTTCGGCATTTGCTGGGTGCCGAGGACAACGAGCTTGAGGACGATCATGCGAGCTGACATGTACAAAGTAATCGTCGAACGACCTCGCCTC
>DAINAJ010000024.1:0-22288 GCA_036733505.1 Casimicrobium sp. | reverse complement strand
TTCGCCAGTTCATGGCGTCCGACGAACGGCCGTCGAAGGTCGGCATGCGCGTGGGTCATCACGACCGCAAGAGGCTCAATGAGAACCTTGCGCCGCTGAAACGCTTTTTGATGAGCCAAGTGGGGCGTCCGTGGAACAAGGTGCATGCCGAACTGCTCGCGGGCATCGATCAACGAAACGCCGTGCAGCAGCACATCCTCGCGCACATTGACAACTACGTGCTTACAGAGGTTCGCGCCACGCCGCGCCCAAATGGGCGTGGTGTGGTGTTTGAGTACCTAGGGCGTTGGTGGGGTCGGCATGGTTGGCGCGTTGTGACCGACTCGTGGGCACCGTTGTTTGTAGACCCGCGTACGGGGATTTTGCGATTGACCCACGCGCAGGAGGCCAATGCCAAATTGCGCGTTGCAACGCAAGAGACTGCTGCGCGGCGCGACGCTGAAACGCGTCGTGTCATCAGCGAAAGCACAGAACTTCGATGCGCTGATGACGTCTGGTACGAAGTCACTCTTGCAGAGGTGCTGGGCGGGAAACTCACGCGCGAGGAACGCCGATCGCTTCGCGCCGTTAACCGTGAGGGTGCCGCCGCCGCATGGGACGTGTGGGAAAAGCAAAGTGTGACGCGCTACGACGCTGATCGCTACGCGGTTAAGAAGCGGCAGCTTAGCTCCGCTGAAATCGTGGCATTCGGGCTGCGCCAGGCGTGAATAGGGCCATCGCGAGTGGCGGCCGGGTAAGAACCGGCTGCTGTTCGCGCCTGCTTTCCGCGTTTCACGCAGTTCACCCGCAGTTCGTCGCACGCCCGTAGTCGTAAGAAAAGCGTTCCCATAAAGTTCACTCCATCGCAACGACGCGACGACCAACAAGCCAACCGACACGCCAAGGAAAAAATCATGAACCGCTCTTTCAACATCCTCTCCCGTACCGAATCAGCCGCTACCGCGATCAGCGCAAGCTTGCTCTCCGTAGTCACGATCGGTGCAGTCATGGCGCTCTTCTCGACCGCCACGCCTGATGCGGTAAACCCAGCGTTGATCGCCTTCGACACCGTGGTGATCACCGCTAGTAAAAACATCTAAGACGTCGAATACAATGCGTGCCATGTGCACGAAATTCAACGTATTACGTTTACGTCTCTCCACTGCTTGATGGGGAACTTGCAATGAAATTTTTGATTCTCTTTTTTGTTTGGTGCGTGCTCCTCGTGGTGGCATGGCCGCTTGCACTGATCGCACTAGTCCTTTGGCCGGTGATTTGGCTCATTTCGCTGCCGTTTCGGCTGATTGGCATCACGTTTGACGCCGTGTTTGCGCTTATTCGCGCCATCCTCCATTTGCCAGCACGTTTGCTTGGCGGTGCCCGCAAGGCGTAGCGCCACGACCATCGAGGCGCGCCAAAGCGCGCCGCCTCGTTAACATTGAGGCATGGCCCGCAAAAATCGCAATGAAGCTCTGCCGCAAGTTCGGTTGAAGAGCGAACGCAAATACGTTCACCCCCTGATCTTTCAAAAAATGGTCGAGCGCCCGCGTGAGCGCATCGTCCCCGGCGATCTCGTCGAAGTGTTGAGCGTCGACGGCGAGTTCATCGGACGCGGCATGCTCAACATGCAAGCGCCGATGGCTATTCGTCTGCTCACCGAAAAAGAAGACGAAATCGTCGACGCGCAATTCATCGCCGAGCGGATCGCCGACGCCGTGCGTCTGCGGCGCACGATCTACGGGCTCGACGCAGTGACTGATGCCTACCGCGTGATCCACGCCGAGGGCGACGGATTGTCCGGCCTGATCGTGGATCGCTTTGGCGATGTGCTGGTGGTTGCGTTTTACGCGGCCGGTATGTGGCGCATGCAGCATTGGATTTTCGATGCGCTCTTGACGCAGTTCCCGGATTCGCAAATTTTTGCGTTTGGCGATGACAACGCGCAGAAGCAAGAGGGCTTCGATTGTCCGCCAGGAAAACCGCCGAAGCCGGTGATCATCACTGAACACGGCGTGAAATTCCATGTGCCTATCGGCGGGAAACACAAGACCGGGTTCTTCTGCGATCAGCGCGACAACCGCCAACGCTGGGGCGAGCTGATCAAAGCGACGAAGAGCACGAGCATGCTTGACCTGTGTTGCAATTCCGGCGGCTTCGCGGTGTACTCGGGCGTCAATGGAGCAACAGACATTACAGCGGTAGACCTCGATGAAGAGGCCGTCGAATTCGCCACGCGAAATTTGCGTTTGAACGACGTGAAAGCGAAAGTCGCGCAGGCCGATATTTTCCCTTGGCTGCGCGAAGCGCAGGAAGCGGGCAAGCGCTGGGACGCCGTCGTGCTCGACCCCGCGAAGATGACGCGCGCGCGCGACGAAGTGATCGACGCGCTGAAAAAATATCTCGACATGAACAAGCTCGCGCTCAGCGTGGTCAAGCCCGGGGGCCTGTTCCTCACGTGCTCATGCACAGGTGTGGTGAGCGAAGAACAATTTCTCGACATGCTGCGCCGTGCGGCGTTTTACGCGGGACGTGAAGTGCAAGTGCTCGAAGTGCGCGGCGCTGGCCCCGACCATCCGTGGCTCGCGCAGGTGAATGAGAGTCGTTATTTGAAATCGGTATTTTGTAGAGTCCTGTAATCTTTGTCGTCATTCCGGCGAAGGCCGGAATCCAGTGCGTAACCCGCGCTTAGCGCGCCTGATTTGATTCACGCCATGCTTCCATTCCAATCCATTTCATTCACCGCCGTCGAACCCGGCAAGCGCGTCTTGATTCTTGGCGCGGTGCACGGCAACGAGCTCGCCGGCATGCACGGCATTCGTCGTGTCGTCGCCGAAATTGAAGGCGGCGCGCTCGAAATTGCACGCGGCAGCGTCACCTTCGTGCCGATCACGAACCCGATGGCGTACGCGTTGAAACGTCGAATTGGCGACCGAAATCTCAATCGCAATCTTGCACCGACGGAGACGCCGACCGAGTTCGAAGATCACATCGCAAACTGGCTCTGCCCGCTCATGGCGAAGCACGAAGTGCTGCTCGATCTGCATTCGTTTCAGGCGCAAGGGCAAGCGTTCGTGATGGTGGGACCGGAGACGAACAACGGTCCGCTTGAGCCGACGATTCACGGCGACGTTGAGCGCGATTGGGCGCTGCGCCTTGGCGTGAACCGCGCGGTCGACGGCTGGCTCTCGACCTACGCGGTGGGTGTCGCGGAGCGCATCACACGCGCGGCGAAACTCAGTCCAACAGGCGAAAAGCGCCACGATCTTCATCCGAAATACGGCGTTGGCACCACCGAATACATGCGCACCACGGGTGGAGCAGCACTGACGCTCGAATGCGGCCAGCACAACGACCCGAACGGACCGGAAGTCGCGTACCGCGCGATCCGAAACACGCTCGCGCTGTTCGGCGTGACCAACGACACGCCACCGCCGCCCGCAAAAAACGTTGAGGGCCTGCACCTCGGCACCGTCATCGACAAGTTCGACAAAGCCGACGCGTTCGCGCGTGGGTGGCAAAGTTTCGATGCTTTGAAAGCCGGCGACGTTATCGGCACTCGCGCCAACGGCGAAGTCGTTCGCGCGCCGCACGACGGCTACATCGTGTTTCCGAACGCTGTTGCCGAAGCGAACCACGAATGGTTCTACCTCGCGGAAGCAACCGACCGCTTCTCGGTTTCGCGTTAACAGCTTTTTGCCTATAGCGACAGCCTGGCGGTCGTTTCAGCACGTTTATTCACTTAGTTGACTTTATACAAAATAAGGCGATAAGTGCCGCGTGGAAGTGCTTCTGCCATAAAAGCCATTACGCTCGCTTAAACGCTCGTGCAGAGGCGTAGCGCGTTCTGACCCTTGGTGTGCGGTTCGCTCGCGAAATGATTCAAAATGATCCGCAATAGATACGGATCGAGGGGCGAACTTTGAGCGGAGAAATTACTGAAGCCATCGCGCGGCTCACGCCGGGCGAACCTGAGGCGTTGAAGAAATTGTTCGAGGCTTCGTACGACGAACTCAAGCGCCTCGCGCATTCGCGCCTATGGGCGGCAAACCTCAAGCAAGATTTCGCGACCGAGTCACTGCTGCACGAGAGCTATCTACGCCTCGTGAATCAGAAGTCGCTCGCCATTCCTGATCGCCAGCATTACTTCGCCTACGCATCGAAAGTCATGCGCAGCATCATCCTCGACACCGTGCGCGAAGCCAACGCCGAACGTCGCGGTGGCGGCGAGGCGGCGCTCACTTTGAACACCGAAATCGCGGGACTTACGCCGCAGTCGAACGACGTCGAAGCGATCGACGACGCACTGAAAGACCTACACAAAGTCAGCCCGGAACTCGCCGCGCTCGTCGAAATGAAGTTTTTCGGCGGCATGACCGAGCCAGAAATATCTGAAATTCTCGGCGTATCGGAACGCACGGTGCGACGTGAATGGGAGAAAGCTCGCGCGGCGCTGTTGGTGTTGCTGGAAGAAGAGTAGTTCATCCGTCCTTGGCTGCCATATGGGGGCCGACGACAAATGGTTCGTCGACCCGTGAATCCGAGCGAAAGTTTGTTGGCCGGATTTCCCGCTTCTTTGCGTTTGAACCCATAAGCCCTATGCATTCGCTCACCGCCTCTCCCATCCCCAACCATGTCGTCCGCAACTCCTGACTGGCAGCGCGCGCTCTCGCTCTTCGACGAGGCGCTTGCGCTGCCACCCGACCAACGTGAGGCGTGGCTGGACGACACCGTCGCGCGTGAGCCTGGCGTTTCTCCGTTGTTGCGCAAGCTCTTGGGTGCGCATCGACGCGTTGAAACGAACGACGTCCTCGCCACGCTTCCGCGACAGCCCGACTCGCTGCGCGGGGAGCCTGCTGGTACCTGTGGCCAACTCATCGGCCCGTTTGAACTGATCGAACCGCTCGGCCACGGCGGCATGGGCAGCGTGTGGCGCGCGCGCTATGCCGATGGTCGGCTAAAACGCGACGTCGCGATCAAACTTCCCGCAGCCACGCAAGACCCGACGGCGCTCGCCACGATGCGCGAGCGCTTCGCCCGCGAGCGCGATTTTCTCGCGCAGCTCGAACACCCGAACATCGCACGCCTTTACGACACAGGCGTCAGCGAAACTGGCCAGCCTTTCCTCGCGATGGAGTACGTCGCGGGTGAGCCGATCGACGCGTACTGTGAGCACCACCGCACGCCGTTCAACGCCCGGCTTAAACTTTTCCTGCAAGTGCTCGATGCCGTGGATTACGCGCATCGCCAGCTCGTATTGCATCGCGATTTGAAACCTGGAAACGTTTTGGTGGACGCGATCGGCAACGTGCGCCTCCTCGATTTCGGTGTCGCGAAACTATTGCCCGAACTCAACGCGGCACAACCCGACGCGAACGCAAACAAAGAACTCACCGAAATCGCCGGTGCCGCGATGACGCTCGCTTACGCCGCGCCTGAGCAAATTACCGGCGCGCGGCTTTCGACCGCGACCGACGTCTACGCGCTCGGCGTCATGCTGCATCGCCTTCTCACCGGCGCGTCGCCGTACCAGCCGGCGCGCGACACGCGTGGTGCACTCGAAGACGCAGTCATCAACAACGCACCCGCACTCGCCTCGTCGCGCCACGCAACAGACGCCACGCTCGCCGCGCTGCAAAGCACGGCTCCCGCCTTGCGCCGCGCACTCACGGGCGACATCGACACCATTCTCACAAAGTCCCTCAAGAAGCGCCCCGACGAGCGATACCCCACCGCCGCCGCACTCGCCGAAGACATTCGCCGTCACCTCGCACGACAACCGATCAGCGCGCGGCCCGACAGCCTCTGGTATCGCACCAATCGCCTCGTTGCACGCCATCGCATCGCGGTCGCAGCGTCCGCACTAGGCGTCAGTGCACTCATCGCCACGACAGGCATCGCGGTGTGGCAAGCCAAGGTCGCGACGGCGAGCGCAGCACGCGCCACCAAAGAAGCCAAACGCGCCAACACCGCGCAGAAATTTCTCACGGGATTGTTCGCGAGCGCCGACCCCGAGAAGAACAAGACCTCAACCGAGTTCGCCAAACAAGTGCTCGAACGCGGTCTCACAACCGCTGAACGTGAACTCAAAGATGACCCAGAGGCACATGCGTTAGTGCTCGCGCAGATCGGTGAAATTTATCGGCGGCTTGGCCTACCCGAACAACTTCTTGCCACACAAAGGCGGCGCGTCACCGTACTCGAATCACTGAGCGCGCCCGATACCGACACGTTGGTAGATGCGCAGTTGGAGCTGGGTCGCGCGCTCGGCGACTCCGATCTCCCTGAGGACAACAAAGCGGCACTGCCGCGCCTCATGGCTACCTACGACTTGGCAACGTCAAAACGCGCTTCTGCGGAGCACATTGTGTGGGCGCTCTGCCTTATCGCTGACCAGTTGCGTACCGAGAAGAATTTTCTGTCTGCTCGCGACTACGCGTCCAAGGCTCTCGACTACGCGCAGCAGACACTCAAGAGCCCGAATCGATTCCTAGCCGCTGCGCATGACACTAATGCCGTAGTTGCAAGCGCCGAGCATCGAATTGTCGATGCGCGCGAACACTTCTCCAAGGCACTCGCGATTGATGCGACGGGACGCGGACGCGGCCCGGTCGACCAATCATTGACGCTGACATTGCTGGCCGCTATGGAGTTCGAAGACGGCAACTACGTGGCCGCACTGCGTCAATACCTTGCGGTAATTGAATTAGCGAGAACCAGCCTCGGTGATGTCAATATCAACCTGTCGCCAGCGCTACGCAACGCGGTGTTTGCCGCAGCGAGAGCGGGCGACATAACGATGGCGAAGCGACTCAGTGAACAGCCGTTAGATGCAGAAATCGCGTCCGGTCACCCCATGCGAATCGCGCATGCTCATCGAGCACGGGGTCGCGTGGCAATGCTCGAAGGCGATTTCGCTCGTGCCCGGAGCTCGTTCGATCTCGCGGAGCCGACTTTTGCCCTCAACCCAACACTCGCAGCGCAGATGGCGCAGCAAAACGCCGAGCTTGCGCTGAGGCTCGACAACGCCGAACGGGCGGTATCCGAACTTGAGCCCATACTTGTAGCGCAGGAAAAACGCTACGGAACTAAGCACGTGGCGCTACGCGACACGCTGCTCTGGCTAGGCGTGAGCTACGCCCGATTGGGCGCGGTAGACAAGGCTCGCGACTACATCGAACGAGCGTGTGAGCTGTTTGGGGCGTTGCGTGAATCGCATCCACTAAGGCTGCGCTGCGACGTGTATCGCGTCATGTTGTCACGCGATCAGCCAATCACGCGAGGGCTCGCAAAGCTGGAAGCCATTGGCATCGCTGCGCGAAACAACGATGCGATCAAACTGCCTCTCTTCTCTTCTTTAACGCTGGCGTCGACCTGGCTCGAAAGACGACCCGACGGCGCTATCGCATTTCAGACTATCCCAGTCTTAGACTAAAAGGTGAACCGCATGAAAACCACTCGAATCAAATCAGCACACTCGTGTGCGCTCGTGCTTGTGGCGACTGCGCTGCTTTCATGGACTGCCGCTGAAGCCCAAACGCCACGTGTTTCTGCCGACGGTGGCCCAATTTCAAAGGGCATTGGTGTCCCATGCGCCCCATACTCCCAAACTAATCGTGTTGCCGTATCCGGATCAAGGTCTACCGCAGCTCAAACGGTTCATACAGACACGGACACTGACAAACCGCAATTGGAACCACATCCCGCACTACCCGGAGCTGACGTTACGGTGGAAAGAGTGAGTCCGACCACCGTAAAGTACTGCATAACCCCGGCTGTATTCAACAGCAGTGATAACGCGACGCCAGCACCGTTATCCCTTTGGCTTGCGCCATACGTAGGGCAGGACCTACGCGCTTATACGGCACTGCATGTGACCAATCGTGCTCCCACGTCGTGCTCGGTTCAAATGTCGCAACCCGTTTCCGGCCATAGTTCAGCGAAGGCCCCCACGACTTGGTGCGTAGTCGCCCCGGCAAAAGGGCCGCAACCCAATTTGGCTGTGTACCTTGGTGTTCCGGACAAAAAAGTTTTCGGTGGAAATCTCAGTACGGGCAGGGTCGTCACTGGCCCCAATACGAAAGTAGTGGTCAAAGTTACCGCCGGCTATGCCGAGGGCTGTAGAGTTGATATTGGGTCGGCGCGCGAAGTAGCCCCTTCGGGTGGTTCTAAACCGCAGATTCAATGCGGCGGCGCTCGCGGTGTGACACACGTTCCAAAATCAACGGCGGACCAGGCCTCATCCGTCGTGCCAGGCACGAGGAAATAGACGGTGTAGCGAGCAAACTGGAACGTTACTTTGTGGCCGCTTTCACCCAATTTTCGCGTTTAAGTGACAGTGCCCCGCTGCGCGTCTTCCCTCCTGCGCGCGGCGGGGCACACTTCAATCCTCCGCTACGACGGTCGCAGCGCAAGCGGGCCGTCTTTTTTTGGCCGGATTTTGCGAAAACCTGCGTTTGAGTGACTGAACCGTGACCACTGCGTTGCGCGCGTAGCGGGCGTAAGCCCGAGCTCGTGCAACTGTGCAGACGGACGCGAGGTTCATTTCTCAAACGAAAGGAAATCGTATGAACAAGATCAGAATCACTGCGCTCGCCAGCGCCGTTCTCGCGCTCAGCGCTCTCGCTGTCACCGCGCAAGCCGCCGATCAGCCCGGAACATTACCTTCCGTGAAGGCGGCGATCAAACCGCCGCCCTTCGCCTCGCCCGGCCCCTTCCCCGATGCGCAGGAAAGCAAAGCGGCTCCAAAAAAGTCCGCTGGCAAGACCGATGTAGCCGCGAAAAAGCCGCCACCAAACGCTGGCACCGGCCCGGCCAATCCACCGCCGCCGCAAGCGGCGAAGTCGGGGGTAGGCTCCGTCCCAAAGAAGAACAATATGCCGTGGGATATCGCCGCGGGAGTCGAAGTGAAATGATCTTCGGTGTCTGCGCGGCTCGCCAAGCATGACAAACAAAACCGTTTTTCTGAACGGGTATGCGGTGATTGCGCCCACGCGGCGGATCGACATCAACGCCTCGCTGCCGTGGGATGCGGCGACGGCGCGGTTGCCGCGCGTACCAGAGCTAACGAAAAGGGCGATGCTGATGTGGACAGAAGATTGGTTCATGTGGACGTTCATCGGGATTCCGGCCATCGGAGTCGTATTGCTCTGTCTGTGGACTGTCTACGTGCGGCGTGCATGGAAGCTCCGCCGCGCAGCAGATCGGCAAGTCAACTTCTGGATTGCGCTCGTCGTGACGTCGCTGCTCACGGCTTACCTGATCGCATATGGCCGTCTCGCGGCGGAGGTGATCAGCGTATTGATTTTCGCGCTCGCCGGAAAGTCATTTTGGTAATCGCATCAGGGAATCGCGCCGTCTAGGTCGCCTCTTGCGGGAGTGCCACGCCCGCCGACAGCAGAGGGCAGCGACCATACATCCGCGTCATCGCGTTGTGGCCGGATTTTTCGGAAAAGGTCGTTTGAGTGATTGAGACGAAAGCAACGCCACCACCGACTGCGCTGCGTTGCACTTCGCCTGATGTCAGTTACTCACTCAACCTTGCTTCATTCAAAAAAGGACTTCACCATGAATTTTTACCCACGTATTCCTGCGCTCGCGTCCGCGCTTCTGACCGTCGCGTTGGCAGCGACAGGCGCACAAGCCGCCGCCGTTAGCAAGAATGCGGGCGCCACAACGCCCAATTTGTCCGACTTCACGCCAGCGTTCTCAAGTCACCCCAACAAGGCGGGCTACAACAACACCACACCAGACCGCGTTTTCCTAGAGACGTTTCGCGCCGCCTGCCCGCAGGGACAGAAGATCACCTCGGCGCACTTCTCGATTACCGTACGCAAGCTTACGCAAGGTGCCAATCGTGGCGACAATGATGCGTTGGCGTTTTGGGACAACCAAGCCGCGCTGTTCAACACATATCTGTGGGCTGCGTCTGACGCACCGGGCACAACGAAGACCCTGAACTACAACATTGGCGCGCTACCTGCCGCGTCCGGCGTCAATGGCAATCCATCCGTAGGCAACGGCGTGATTGCGAGTCCCGGCAATGGTCTGGGCGTGCTCTCAGACTTTGACTTTAGCTTCTCAGTGCAGGACGATACGTCCGTTTTGGCGGCAACGCTTGAGTACAAATGCGAAGGTGGCCCACCCAGTGGTGGAGCGGGCGACGGCGCCAAGAAGGGATTGACGTTTGGGCTATATCCACGACATGCCGTGAGCGGCATTGCCACCGCAGCGTGTCAAGGTCAACCCGGCCCCGACTGCAACCCGCAGCAGGGCGACCAGTTCTGCACCACGGCGCTGCCTGTGCTTTGCATGAAACCGTCGGGGTTACAAAACCCCACAAGCAACACCGTTGACCCGCAACATTGGTCAGGCAACGTGATCGCAACCACGCCGGCAGTCTCGCCGACATCGATGGGCTGGGCGCATAAGAGTCAAGTCAACGCGTACTGCGTCGCGCAGTTTGGCGCGGGATGGGTGGTCGCAGACTTTCATGCGGGCGGCGGTTGGAAATTCGGTGCGTACGGCAACGTCGGCGATGCGAATAAGCGCTCGTGGGTGAACATCAAAGATCAAGCCAACGGCAACTGCTGGTCGGATCAAAACTAACGATCAACATCGCTCTTTGAGCGACGCGCGCCGCAGTGCAACCGTCGCTCAAATTTCCTGATTCCCTCGTCTCATAAACGCAACTTAGAGGTCGCCATGCGCCCGCTTCTCACAGCATTCCTTCTCGCAGCGCCGTTGCTTGTTGTCGCGCAAATTCCGCCCACGCCGATGCCCACACCAACGCCGCTGCCAACGCCCGCGAACACACCGCAGCCCGCGCTGTCGCCCGAGCAACAGCAGATTCTTTTGCAGCAACAAATTCAGATTCAGATGCAGCAGCAACAAGCGCCTATGCACCCTGGGATGCCCGGCCAACCCGCCGGCGGCCCGATCCAATTGCCGCACCAAGGCAATTTACAAAACCCGCCAGCGTCGTCCGCGAGTAAGCGCTTCGCGGATCGCCCAGCGGTGACGATTCGTGAATTTCGTTCGAGTGTGGCGGAAGTCACGCCGCGTGGCGCGACGGATATGTTCATGACGGCACTGGTAAAGACGCGCAAATTTCGCGTGTTGGAGCGTGCGCGCATGGCCGAGGGTATCGCCGCGGAAAAAGCGCTCAATCAACAAGGCATGACAACCGGCCAAACCGGACAGGCGCAATACGCGGGTGCGGCGTACATGTTTGAGGCGACCGTGAGCGAGGCCACGACCGACGCCAACAAGACCTCGTTCAGCCTCGGCATCGCGGGCGCGGCCGCAGGGAAAGGTTGGTCGTCGGACACGATTGCGATTGACGTGCGCGTGACAGACGTTGAGAGCGGCATCGTGGTCGACGCCATCGATGTGCGCAAAGAAATCAAGGGCGAAGAAACGAAAGCGGGCGGGCTCACCAACGCGTTGGCGAACACATTGTTGCGTGGCCGCGGCGCCGCAGTCGCGCAAGCCCTCGCGCCGACAGACGAGTACGTGAGCGCGCGCAAGGACAGCGTGGACAAAGCGTTGCGCTCGGCAATCGAAGAAGCGGTGAATGAACTAGCGAAACGGTTTGCGGCGGACTAGTCGGCTGAGCGCTTACAGCTTTTTGGACGCATCGACAGTCTGGCGGTCATTACAGGCAGATTTTTTTATAAGTCGACTGTATTCATAAAGCCGCTGTAAGTGCCAGCAGGCTGTCGTTCCGGGCAAAAAGCCATATTACGAGAAATTACGCAATGCAGCAAAGGCCTCGTCGTCGTGCATCGTCTGCGTTTTTCCAGGCGCGATGCCGTCCACACGCCATGGCCCGATCGCGAAACGAACAAGGCGCAGCGTCGGCAGACCCGCAGCGGCAGTCATTCGCCGCACTTGGCGATTTCGCCCTTCGTCTAGCGTGAGTTCGATCCACGAGTCCGGCACACTTTTGCGCACGCGAATCGGCGGATCGCGCGGCCAAGGTTCGCTGTGGCTTTCCAGCACGCGCGCATGGATTGCCTGCGCCGGACCATCGTTCAACGTGACGCCGCGCGTGAGTTTGTCCGTGTGCTCGCGGGTCGCGACGCCCTCAACTTGCGCCCAATAGGTTTTGGTTACCGTCGAACGATCTCCGGCAATCGCGGCCTGCAACGCACCGTTGTCCGTCAGTAATAACAGCCCTTCGCTATCCGCGTCGAGTCGTCCCGCCGCGTAAACATTCGGGGTATCGATGAACTCAGCGAGCGTGCGCCACTTGCCGCCGTCGCTCGTGAATTGCGAGAGCACGCCGTAGGGTTTGTTGAAAAGAACGAGCATCCATGAATGCTAAGCGCTCAACGAATTCCTGGTGTCGAAGCTTCAACGCAGCGAAGCGCAGTCGAGGAGGCTGAGGCAGAAAAGTTCATGGTTCGACAGGCTCAGCACGAACAGCGCGTCCTGGCGTCCACCGCTTCAACAGCAACGCGTTGGTCACCACACTCACCGAGCTCATCGCCATCGCCGCGCCAGCCACCACCGGGCTGAGGTAGCCAAACGCTGCGAGCGGAATGCCAGCCGCGTTATACGCAAACGCCCAGAACAGGTTTTGCCGAATTTTGGCGACGGTGCGTTTGGAAATTTCGAGCGCGTCGGCCACCAACGAAACGTCGCCCCGCATCAGCGTAATCGCGGCGGCGTGCATAGCAACGTCCGTTCCTGTGCCCATCGCGATGCCTACGTCCGCCGCTGCGAGCGCTGGTGCGTCGTTCACGCCGTCGCCCACCATCGCCACTGTGTGAGTCTTGCCGTCGGCGTCTTGCTTCAGCGTATTCACTGCCGCAGCTTTGTCGCCGGGCAACACGTCGGCCATCACCTCATCGTCCCGCAAACCCAACCGCCGCGCCATCGCCATTGCAGCGCCGCGATTGTCTCCCGAGATCATGACAAGTCGCAGACCACGCTCACGTAGTGCTTGTAGTGCCTCCTTCGCTCCCACCTTCGGCTCGTCGCCAAACGCCAGCAATCCGCACAACTGCAACACACTGCCACTTCGCTTCGCCACCGCTGACACTGTCGCGCCGCCCGCCTGCAATTGCGCGGCTTGGTCAGTAAGCGTTCCTAAGGAAGCGCCGATCTCCTGCATCCAACGCAAACTTCCGATTAACCAATCGGCTTCGCCCACGGTGCCCTCTGTGCCACGACCGGGCACGGCGTGTGTGTTCAGCGCTATCGGAACAGCCGCCAACGCTCGCGCATCGGCCGTCGCCACCACCGCGCGCGCTAGCGGATGCTCGCTGCCGCGCTGCACCGCGGCAGCGTGGCTCAGCAAGTCATCCTCGGTCGTGCCTGTTGCGGCAACGATCTTTGTTAAACGAGGTTGCCCGACGGTGAGCGTGCCGGTCTTATCAAACGCCACCACGTCTACTTTGTGCGCCAGCTCCAGCGCCTGTACATCCTTAATCAAAATGCCCTGCTTCGCAGCGACGCCTGTTCCCGCCATGATCGCAGCGGGTGTGGCGAGCCCCAACGCGCATGGACAGGCAATCACCAGCACCGCGACCGCGTGAATCAACGCTAGCTCGCCGCTACCGCGCGCCCACCACCAACCGACTAACGTGATCAACGCAAGCACCAATACCACTGGCACAAACACTGCGGCAACCTGATCGACCAAGCGCTGGATCGGCGCTTTTGCCACCTGCGCGTCTTCGACCAACCGGATGATGTGCGCGAGCACCGTCTCGCTGCCCGTGGCCGTGACGTGCATCAACACACGTCCGTCGCCGTTGATGCTGCCCGCCGTGAGTTTGTCGCCCGCGTTTTTTTCAACCGGCAACGGTTCGCCCGTCAGCATCGATTCGTCCACCTGCGTGCGGCCTTCTTGCACCACGCCATCCGCCGCAAAGCGCTCGCCGGGCCGAACCGCCAGCGTGTCACCGACGATTAACTCGGCCACGGGAACGTCCGACTCTGTGCCTGACTTGGCGATGACGTGCGCAGTTTCTGGGCGTAACGCGTGCAACGCACGAATCGCGGTCGTCGTTTGTCGTTTGGCGCGCGCCTCTAACCACTTGCCCAGCAACACGAGCGTCACCACGACGGCCGAGCCTTCGAAATAGAGATGCACCATCACGTCAGGTTCAGCCGTGAGCCACAACCACATCGATAAGCCCCAACCCGCGCTCGTGCCAATCGCGACGAGCAAATCCATATTGCCAGACATCGCCTTGAGCGCACCCCAGCCCGCTCTGTAGAAGCGCGCGCCGAGAATGAATTGCACCGGCGTCGCGAGCAAAAACTGAATCCACGCTGGCAACATCCAGTGCTTGCCGAACAAATCGCCGACCATTGGCAGCACCAGCGGCGCGGACAGCAAGAGCCCAATCGCAACCGGCATAAACCCGGCCCACGGCGAGGCGGAATCGGCGTCGTCTGCCTGGGCTGCCGTGCGTGGCTCATAGCCCGCATCGCGCACAGCACGGCGCAAGCGCCCGTCGTTAATCACCGACGGATCAAACGTGATGCGCGCCGATTCCGTGGCGAGATTGACGGTCGCCGCCTGAACGCCCGGCTGCTTCTTCAAAGCCCGTTCCACACGCATGACGCACGACGCGCAGGTCATGCCACCGATAGAAATGTCATCGGTCAGCGTATTTGGCTGGCTCGCAGCCACTGGACTTGCAACTTGTGTGTTCATGGTTGTGCAGCCTAAACCTTTACCTCATGGCAACGTCAAGTCTTTCCGCACAATTCTATTGATCAACATCAAGCAATCAGTGGCTCACGACACTTGACCTTGCCATCATGGTAAGGTTCAGAATTACTTCTGACATCAACGTCATCCGACGTTCTTTCAGAAATGAAGAAGGAAACTCAATGCAACACGTCCTCACCGTTCAAGGCATGACCTGCGGCCACTGCGAAGCCGCCGTCACGAATGCAATCAAAAATATCGATCCCAGTGCAACTGTCGTGATCGACCGCGCCAACGAACGTGTTGACGTGCAAAGCGACATGGCAGTCGATGCATTCTCAGCGGCTATCGCCGAAGAAGGCTACGCCGTTAAGAAAGCAGGGGGTGGCTGCGGCGGGAAGTGCTCTTGTGGCTGATGTGCCTGCTGCGGCGGCCGCGTTAACGATCGGTGAAGCCGCGAAGCGTTCCGGCGTGAGCGCGAAGATGGTTCGTCATTACGAATCGCTCGGACTGCTCCCGGCCGTCGCGAGGCGACTCAACGGCTATCGCCAGTACAGCGAGCGCGACATTCATACGCTGCAGTTCATCAAGCGATCGCGCGACTTAGGTTTTTCTATGTTGGAAATCTCCGAACTGGTGAGCCTGTGGCGCAATCGTCGGCGCACAAGTGCCAGCGTGAAGCGCATCGCCCAAGCGCACGCGGACGGTCTAAACAAACGCATCGAAGCGATGCAAGAAATGCGCAATACGCTGACGCATCTCATTCATTGCTGCCACGGTGATCAGCGGCCGGACTGTCCGATTCTGGAAGACTTGGCCAGTCCCGCGCACGTGAAGAGCCATTAGGCCTTGGCGAGCCGTTCTATTGGCCGACACAGGCATTGCGTAGCTGATGAAAACTGCGTTGACGTACATCACTTCGATGCTCGTGCACATGCGCTACAAAGGGTGAAAGCGAACGTGCCTGAATGAGGGTTCAGACCGTTGGCGCGAAAAATAATCGGAGCCGCCCATGCAGCGTGACGCAACCCACGAACGTATCGTTCAGCACCCGGACGAGCTTGAAGCGTTGCTTGATGCGCACACCGCATCAAGTTCGTCATACGGACAAATTCTCAAGTCGGCAGAGCCGCCGACCAAGCAAGATTTCGAGCGCGCGCGCCTGCTGATCGCGACCGCGCCAGCGGATACGTTGCCCGAAACACTCGCGCTAGCGCGACACACGTTGCATGCAGTGCGCGACATTCCGAAGGTGGATCTCACGCATTTCGAAAGCACGCCAGCAATTGCGAATCTCTTGGCGTCAGCTGTCGTCGAGCGCTACCGTGTGGTGCCGATCATGATGTGGCGTGACGCGGTGGTGTTGGCGGTTGCGGACCTGCTGGAAGAGGACGCGTTTGGTGTGCTGCGCTTTGCGTTGCAGCGGCACTTCGTACTTGTTCGCGCCAGCGGCGTGCAAATTGATGAGACCATCAATCGCCTCTATCGCTCTGCGCAAGAAGCGGAAGAGCTGCGCTCGTTAAACGAGCTCGCCGTCGAGCAAGAGCGCCACGCCGAAAGCGACGACCAACGCATTTGGCGCGACGCGGAGCATGTCGCCAAGCGCGCGCCAATTGTAAATTTGGTGGATTCGCTGCTCGACGATGCCGTGCGCATGCGCGCATCCGACTTGCATTTGCGACCCGGAAAAGACGAATTTGAAGTGCTGTTTCGCATTGACGGCACGTTGGTGCCGATGCGAAGTCTTCGCGCGGCGCTGCTGCCAGCGGTCGTAAGCCGCATCAAAATTTTGTCGTCCCTTGACATCACGGAGCGACGCCTGCCGCAAGACGGTCGCATTCGCTTGGAGATTGCTGAGAAAGTGGTCGATCTGCGCGTGTCGATCATTCCGGTGCAACACGGCGAAAGCGTCGTGATTCGCGTGCTCGACAAAGGCGCGGGATTGCGCTCGATTGAAGACATTGGATTCAAGGCCTCCGACAAAGCGCGCTTTCTCGACTTAATTCGCCGCAGCTACGGCATTATTTTGGTGACAGGGCCGACCGGTTCCGGCAAAACAACGACGCTCTACGCCGCATTGCAGGCCGTAAAGAAAGAAAACGTCAATATCGTCACGGTCGAAGACCCGATTGAGTACGAGCTCGCCAACACCCGTCAAATTCAACTGCTTCCACAAGTCGATTTCGGTTTCCCGCAAGCGCTTCGTCACATCCTACGGCACGACCCCGATGTGATCATGATCGGAGAAATGCGCGACCTAGAAACGTGCAGGATCGCGGTAGAGAGCGCGCTCACGGGGCATTTGGTGTTCAGCACCTTGCATACCAATGACGCCGCGAGCACCTTGGTGCGTCTCTTGGAAATCGGCATCGCGCCGTACATGATTCGCTCAGCGGTAATAGGCGTGTTGGCGCAGCGCTTGGTTCGCAAGAACTGCCCACATTGCCGAGTGCCGGAGACAATCGATGCGTTGCTCGCGGAAAACCTAGGATTGCGCGCTGGCGAAAAGTTCTTTCGCGGCGCGGGCTGTGAGCAATGTCACTTCACCGGGTTTGCCGGGCGCATGGCGATTTACGAGCTGATGGTCATGACCGACACCATTCGTTCGCGAGTGGCCGAGGGCGTCGCGAGCGACGAATTTCGCAAGCTCGCGATTGAAAGCGGCATGATCGCGCTGCCGGTCAATGGCGTGGAGCAGGCGCGCACGGGGCACGTTTCGATTGCCGAGGTTTACCGGGCATGCATGTAGCGGGGGCGTGGTTTCCGCGTCAAGCGGGACAGCGAAACGCAATTTCATTTGCGGCTCGCGCGCAAAAGCCCGAAAATAGCGGCTCTTCGACTTTTCGTCTGATCATTTGAGTACCACCTCGCTCGAGCTTTCCCTTGAGCCCATCGACAACGCAACGCTCGCCACCGTCTGTGGCGCGATGGACGACAACATTCGTCGCGTTGCTACCGCCTTTTCTGTGTCCATCAAGCGCCGCGCCGGAGTGCTGCGATTCGAAGGCGACGCCGCGCCCGCGCAGGCCGCTAAGCGCGCGGTCGAGCGCTTTCGTTACCTCGCCAAACAGGGCAAACGTGACCTGACCGACGACGATATTGAATTAACGCTAGCGGAATTGAAACTGCCCGTTGCGGACGTTGCTGCCGAACGCGAAGCCAAGGCGACGCTCGCCGAAGCCGCGAGTGCGATCACGCTCAAGGTTAAGCGCACGGACCTGATGGCGCGAACGCCGATGCAGCTTGAATATCTGCAGAACATTCGCGATCACGACATCACGTTCGGCATCGGCCCTGCGGGAACCGGCAAAACGTTTCTCGCGGTAGCGTGTGCGGTCGATGCGTTCGAGCGCGATCTCATCAAGCGCATCGTGCTGGTGCGCCCCGCTGTGGAAGCGGGCGAAAGACTGGGCTTTCTGCCGGGTGACTTGATTCAGAAAGTGGACCCGTACCTACGGCCGTTGTATGACGCGCTGTTTGAGCTGATGGGACTCGAAAAAACGACCAAACTGATGGAGCGCGGCACCATTGAAGTGGCGCCGCTCGCGTTCATGCGCGGCCGTACCTTGAACGGCGCGTTCATCATCCTCGACGAGGCGCAAAACACGACGCCAGAGCAGATGAAAATGTTCCTCACGCGGATCGGGTTCGGCACCAAAACGGTAGTCACGGGCGACCCGACGCAGAACGATTTGAACAAGAACCAGAAGAGCGGCTTGCATGATGCGCAGCACGTGCTCCGAGGCGTGCCGGGCATTGCGTTCACACAGTTCACGAGTGTGGACGTGGTGCGTCATCCACTCGTTCAGAAAATCGTCAACGCCTACGAGCGCCAAAGCGCGCGGGACAATTCGTGAGTCTCTCGCTCTCCGTGCAATTCGCCAGCAAGGCCAAGCATTTGCCGTCGCGCGCGCAAGTGCGCCGTTGGGCGCTCGCCGCGCATCAAGGCACGGGCGCCAGCGCTGACGCAATGGTCACGATTCGTTACGTCGACGAAAAAGAAGGCCGCGCGCTGAACCTGCAGTTTCGCGGCAAGGATTACGCGACGAACGTGCTTACGTTCGTGCATGAGCCCGCGCCGTTTCAGGACGAGAGTGCTTACGCCGCGGACATCGTCATCTGCGCGCCGGTCATCGCACGCGAAGCGCGCGAACAGAAGAAACCCGTGGCGGCGCATCATGGTCACATGGTGTTGCATGGCATGCTGCATGCTCAGGGTTTTGACCATGAAGACAGCGTGGAGGCCGAGGCGATGGAGGCGATTGAAATTGCGCTCCTGCGCCGCTTTCGCATTGACAATCCTTATGAAAGCGTTTGAAATTTCCGTGAATACACTGCAATGGCTTTTCCTATGCAACGACTGCCAGACGGTCGTTTCCGGAGAATTATTGTGCTAGTCGACTTTATACAAAATTACGCGCAAATGGCCGCACGGCTGTCGATGGCGCAAAAAAGCTGTAAGTATTCTATTTCTCGTTCACCGCTATGAGTGAAGCTGAATCCATCCGCCCAAAACCGTCGTTTTTCGAGCGCTTGTCGACGATGCTCTCCGGTGCGCCGGAAGATCGCGATGATTTGCTCGACATGCTGCGCGATGCGCACGAACGCAAACTGCTAGACGCCGACGCGCTCTCGATTTTCGAGGGCGCGCTCGAAGTCGCGGACATGACCGTCTCCGACGTAATGGTGCCGCGCTCGCAGATGGACGTGATCGAGCTCGACGACGCGCCGGCCGAAATCATCGCCGAGATGGTGGAAACGCGGCACTCGCGCTACCCCGTGATCGGCGAGAGCCGAGATGAAGTCGTGGGCATTTTGCTCGCCAAAGATTTGCTGGCGTATCTCGTCAACGCCGATGCGTTTTCGCTCAAAGCGGTGCTGCGCGCTCCGGTGTTCGTGCCCGAGACAAAGCGGCTCAATGTGCTCCTGCGCGAATTCCGCTCGCAGCGAAATCACATGGCGATTGTGATTGACGAGCACGGCTCCGTCGCGGGCGTCGTAACCATCGAAGACGTGCTCGAACAAATCGTCGGCGAAATCATCGACGAGTACGACTACGACGAAGAGGCCGACAACATCATCGCGGAGTCGGCAACCAAGTGGCGCGTCAAGGCGTCCACCGAAATCGAAGCGTTCAATGAAAAATTCGGCACCGAATTCAGCGACGACGAGGCCGACACGGTCGGCGGATTGCTGATGCAAGAATTCGCGCGCGTGCCGCATCGCGGTGAGTCGATCACGCTCGGCGGATTCAAGTTCACGGTGCTTCGCGCCGACGGGCGACGCGTGTGGTTGATGACGGTGGAGCGGGTTTGAGGTCGAACGTTATTGCGCTGTTTCTCGCCGCGACTTCGGGCGCCCTTACCGCGTGGCTCGGCTTCGCGCCGGTCGGCTGGTGGTGGGTGCCTTTTCTTGGCTTCGCGGTGCTCGCGGCGCTGTTGCAACGCGCGCCGTCGGTTAAGTTTGGTGCGGTGATTGGCTTTGTGTTTGGGCTCGGCTACTTCCTCGCGGGCGTGTCGTGGGTGCGCGTGAGTTTGGGTGATTTCGGCGGCATGCCACTGCCGATGGCGTGGTTCGCGGCGTTTTTGTTTTGCTCGGTGCTGGCGGCGTTTCCGTTATTAGCGGGTGCGTTTACGGCATGGGCGAAACCGAGGAATGCGTGGTTCTTCGCGTTCGTCTTCGCTTGCGCATGGACGTTTGCTGAGTATCTGCGCGCGCATGTGTTCACGGGATTTGAATGGTTGAGTGTGGGGACGTCACAGTCTGGTGGCGAGGTGAGTTTTCAGCCGTTCATCCCGCTTGTGGGTTCATTCGGTGTGACGCTGCTCACGGTGCTGACTGCCGGGGTGATTGCACGCGCCATCACGCCGATTGATGACAGTCGCGCGAAGAATTCTCAGGGCCTTCAATTTTCGGGATTTCAGAAAGCGTGGCGCGCAAGTTCCGCCCTCGAAGCCGCCGTTTACCTCGTCGTTGTCGGCGGTGTCGCGAACTGGCTTCTCTTTTCATGGACGCCAAGTGAGCCCGCTGGCCGCCCCCTTCGCGTCTCCCTCCTCCAAGGCAACGTCCCGCAATCCATGAAGTGGGAGCCTGAGAAGTTCGTGCAGACTTTGCAGATGTATGAGCGCCTGATTACGCAATCCAAAGGCGAACTCATCATCCTGCCGGAAACGGCCTTGCCCGCGCCGCTCTCGCGGATTCCGTCGGATTACATTGAGCGGCTGCGTGGCATCGCATTCAGCAAAGGTGCCAATTTGTTGATCGGCGTGCCGGTGCAAGAGCAAGGCAAGTTCTACAACGCCGCCGTGTCGCTCGGCGTGGAGGATTCGCAGCAATATCGCAAAGTGCACTTGGTGCCGTTCGGCGAGTACATGCCTCTGCGCGGGCTTCTGGCGTGGTTCTACGCGAACCTCACGATTCCGATGAGCGACTTTTCGCCGGGTGACGCGGCACAAGCGCCGATCAAAATCAACGGCCAAACGCTTGGCATTTCTATTTGCTACGAAGACACATTCGCGCGCGATGTGCACCGCACGTTGCCTGACGCGACATTGCTCGTGAACATGAGCAACGACGCATGGTTTGGCAAAAGCGCCGCGGCCGAACAGCATTTGCAACTCTCGCAGCTACGCGCCATCGAGCACGCGCGGCCAATGCTACGCGCGAACAACACGGGCATCACGGCGGTCATCGACGAGAAAGGTCGCGTGACACAGCGCTTGGAGCCGTTCACCGAGGGCATTTTGGAGACGACAGTGCAAGGCCGAAAAGGCGCGACACCCTACATGATGTGGGGCGACCTTCCTGTGCTGCTGATGTGTCTCGCAGGGATCGGCATTGGCGTGGCACAACGATTGCGGCGTCGCGCTGGCCAAGAAGCCTCGTAAAATCGCCACATATAGCGAGCGCGCGCCCACGAGGCTTTGCTGCTCACGACTCACTGCTCACCGCTCACCGAATCAATGATCACTTTTCAAGAAGCCATCCTGCGCTTGCAGGCCTACTGGAATAAGCAGGGCTGCGCCATCATTCAGCCGTACGATATGGAGGTCGGCGCGGGTACGTCGCACACGGCCACGTTTTTGCGCGCGCTCGGCCCCGAGCCATGGCGCGCGGCGTACGTGCAGCCCTCGCGTCGCCCAAAGGACGGTCGCTACGGAGAGAACCCAAACCGTTTGCAGCACTACTACCAGTACCAAGTCGTGCTCAAGCCCTCGCCGCCAAACATTCTTGAGCTGTATCTTGGTTCGCTCACGGCGCTCGGTTTTGATCTGCAAGAAAACGATGTTCGCTTCGTTGAAGACGATTGGGAAAATCCGACGCTCGGCGCGTGGGGCTTAGGTTGGGAAGTGTGGATGAACGGCATGGAGGTGACGCAGTTCACGTACTTCCAACAAGTGGGTGGCCTGCCGTGCAAGCCGATCACCGGCGAGATCACGTTCGGGCTTGAGCGTTTGATCATGTACTTGCAGGGCGTGGACAACGTTTACGACCTCGTGTGGACACAGTGGGAAGAAAACGGCGAGACACGCACCCTGTACTATCGCGACGTGTTCCATCAAAACGAAGTCGAGCAGTCGACGTACAACTTTGAGTACAGCGACGCCGACGCGTTGTTTAGACATTTCAACGATTACGAAG
>DAINAJ010000023.1:6164-24566 GCA_036733505.1 Casimicrobium sp. | reverse complement strand
ATCGACGCAAACAAGCAACGCTCTTCTTCGCTCGTGGGCGAAGCAATCAACGACGCGTCCTTTTCTGCTTTTTGGCCGAGGTGCATCAGGAGCGTGGCGTCACCGCCGTCGTCAAGAATCATGTTCGGGCCTTCGCCGTCGGTACCTTTGGCACCAAAGTCGAAAATGCGATGCGTGTAGTCCCAGTAGTCGGCGAGCGATTCGCCTTTGACCGCGAACACCGGCGTGCCATTGTCTGCAATCGCAGCGGCCGCGTGATCTTGTGTCGAGTAAATATTGCACGACGCCCAGCGCACTTTGGCGCCAAGCGACTCTAGCGTTTCGATCAACACAGCAGTTTGGATCGTCATGTGCAGCGAGCCGGTGATGCGCGCACCAGCTAGTGGCTGCGCTTTCGCGAATTCTTCGCGAATGGCCATCAGGCCGGGCATTTCGGTTTCCGCAATCTTGATTTCTTTGTGGCCCCAGGCCGCCAATGAAATATCCGCGACTACGTAGTCAGCGGTGGTCTTAAATTGGCCTTTGTCGGCAACAGCGTTCATTCGTCACTCCTGATTTAAGGGCGACGACGCGGACGAATCTAGGGGAAGCCAACCGGCCGGAAAGCCAGCGTGAGCCCGCGAGGTTCGTGACGAGTTCGTCACCAAAACTGCGAGCGCGGTTGGAAAAATCGTGTTCGAGCCTAGCCAGACTTCACGTACAAAACGTGCGCTGGTTGCAACGCTCCTCGAACAGCCTCGAATTTTAATACACGCGGCGCGTGCATCACAACTTGGTGCCGCTGGCCTTAAAAATTGGTGCCCATTCGGTGATTTGGTTGGCAACCAGCGCCGCGTATTCCGCCTGCGTCATCTTCGAATAGACGATACCGTTCTCTTCAAGCTTTTTGAGCACGTTGGGCATGGCTAATACCTCAGTAAGCGCCGAGTACAGCTTATCGGTCACCTCTTTAGGCAAACCCGCTGGCCCGGAAATGCCGAAATAGTTGTCAACGCGAAGCTTCGCGTAGCCAGCCTCTGCCGTGGTCGGAACGTCCGGCAACAGCGGTGAGCGCTGTGCCGACGTCACCGCCAGCCCTTTTATTTGTCCGCCCTTAACCAGCGGCACAAACGCGGTGATCACATCAATACCGACGGGAATTTGCCCGCCCAACAGATCAGTCGTCATTGGCGCGCCGCCCTTGTAGGCGACATGTGTCATGTTGCCTTTGCTGAGCGTCTTGAAGAATTCGCCACTGATGTGGCCAATGCTTGCCGGGCCGCCGCTGCCGAATGGGGTGCCATTGGGCGTGTGCGCCAGTTTGGCGAGATCCGCCATCGACTTGATCCCCGCCTTGGGGCTCGCCATGAAGAGCACCGGCGCAGAGCCGGCGTAGAACACATGTGTGAACTGCTTCACCGGGTCGTACGGCTGTTTGTCGAGCACGAACGGGCCGATAGACAGCGGCGTTGAGTTCGCCATCATCAGCGTGTAACCGTCTGCTGGCGCTTGCACCGTGGCAATGCCGCCCACGCTGCCACCTGCTCCCGGACGGTTGTCTACGACCACCGGCTGACCCAATTTTTGCCCCAGTGGCTCCGCAATGGTGCGCGCCACGATGTCGCTCGCGCCGCCCGGCGCGAAAGTCACGATGAGTTTGATCGGTTTATCAGGGTATGCGGCGAACACGACGGTCGGAGCGGCCAGCAAACAGACCGCGCCCAGAAGATGATGAAAGCGAAATAAGCGATTCACGGTCAGGTTCCCTCGAAAGTTGAAATCAGACAATAGCATGCAAGAGGCCTGCCAGAACCGTGCTTTTGTCGGCGCTTCGTTTACGCTTGCGGCCTCATTCACGGTTGCATCCCATGCCTAATTTCTGGTCCTCTAGCGGTTTTGATCTGCTCACGCAACGCGATGGCGCATTGATCGTTACCGACAATTTTTTGCGTTCGTTCTTTTTGCGGCCAGAGATTGCGCCAATTGCGGAGTCTTGCGCGGCGGAGGTTAAGCTGCATGAAGCGCTGCTGGCTGATCCGCGCCGCGCGGTGGCGAATGTCGAAATTCTGCAAATCGCCGATCCCGACGCACAGGCGAACTATCGCATTTTGTTGAAATTTCGTGATCGCTTGTTGGCTGCACCGACGCTGGAAGCCGCATATACCGGCCTTTTCAAGGGCGACGGCGTTGACGTGCCGCCACTCTTCGTGTTTCAGCTCACACAAATTTTTCTACGCCATATTTTGGGCGCGAATGGCGAACCACTTGAGGCACGCATGGCGGAATGCCTGTTCCGTGTGCAAAAAATTTCCGTAATGGAAGATGGCGCGGTCATGGCCGCCGATGATGAAACGGTTGAAGTATTCGCCGACACCGGTGGCTTTGGCTCGCTCGGCGAACTGCTCAAAAAGCAAAACACGCCGACGCGCTCCATCGATCTAGATGTGCTTTCAGCGGACAACGCGGAAATTTATTGGGAACGTGACGAGCGCCATGACCTAGCGGTGAGCCTCAATCGCGGTCAACCCGCGCTTGACGCGCTGATGCGCGTTTTGGAGAAGTGGGTGAAGCACTTTTTGGCGGTGGAGGTGACCATCGCGCACCGCCGAGAGATTGACGACAAGCAATGGGTGTGGCACGTCGGGCTGGATGCGACGGCCTCCGGGGTATTGAACGATCTTTACAACAACGAAACCGTGAACGAGGCGCGTATGAGCCGCCTACTGTGCTTGTTCGAGCTGCGCTTTGCCAATGCGGCTGACATGCGCCCGAACATTGCTGGTCGCTCGGTTTATCTGGCGATGGCGATGGATAGTGACGGAAAGCTAAAACTGAAACCTCAGAACCTTCTGTTGAACTTGCCCCTAAACCGTGCGTGAACTGTTGTTTTTAGAGGGAAACATGCGGCTTCTAGGGGCAACACTCCAGAAATTGCTGCGCCGCACAAAAGCCCAGAAACAGGCATACAATCCGCGCTCTTATCGTTGAGAATGAACCATTCATGAGTTCACATGCCGCAGGCAGCCACCCCGACAAGCATTTGACCGGGGGGCGACTCGCAGCCCTGGCCCTCGGCGCCGTTGGCGTCGTGTATGGCGACATTGGCACCTCCCCGCTGTACACGCTCAAGGAGGTGTTCTTTAACAAGGCGCACAGCGTTGCGCTGACCGAGGCCAACGTTCTCGGCCTTCTCTCGCTCATCTTCTGGGTACTCACGATCGTTGTGTCGATCAAGTACGCCATGGTGATTTTGCGTGCGGACAATCAGGGCGAAGGCGGCACGATGGTGCTCTTGGCGATGGCGTTGCGCACCGCAATTGGGCCGGACCACGCCGCGCGCCGCCGATGGCTGACGCTGCTCGGCATCTTCGGTGTCTCGCTTTTTTTCGGTGATTCGATTGTGACGCCCGCAGTGTCGGTACTCGGCGCGATGGAAGGTCTCAAGGCGATTAACCCCGCGCTACAACCGGCTGTGGTGCCGGTCACGGTGCTCATTTTGGTTGGTCTCTTTTACGTGCAGCGCACAGGCACCGGCAAGGTCAGCGCGTTTTTTGGCCCGATCATGGCGCTCTGGTTCTTGGTCTTGGGAGGATTGGGGATTTTTCACAGCGCGTCGAACCCCGGTGTGTTCAAAGCGCTCAGCCCGCTCTACGCCATTGACTTTCTTGTGCACAACCCAGGTTTGTTCCTGGTCGTGTTGGGCTCGGCAGTGCTGGCAGTGACCGGCGCGGAAGCGTTGTACGCGGACATGGGCCACTTTGGGCGCAAGCCGATTCGCGTGGCGTGGTTTGCGTTCGTGATGCCGTTACTCGTCATTAACTACTTCGGTCAGGGCGCGTTAATTCTCAAGACTTGCGCCGGGAAGACGGCGTGTGAGATGCATCCGTTTTATGATCAGGTGCCGCATTCGTTCCTCATTCCGATGGTGATCTTGGCGGGCTTTGCATCGGTCATTGCCTCACAAGCGGTGATTTCCGGCGCGTTCTCGATTGCGCGTCAGGGCATTCAATTGGGCTTTTTGCCGCGCATGCAGGTGGTCCACACCTCGCACCGTTCGGAAGGGCAAATTTATCTGCCGGCGGTCAACTGGGCGCTGTTCGTGCTCGTGCTGCTGGTCGTGATTTCGTTTCGCAGCACCGAGAATTTGGCGGCGGCGTACGGCTTGGCCGTGACCGGCGCGATGTTCATTGACACCATTTTGTTCGCCGTCGTGGCGTTTAGCTTGTGGAAGTGGAACAAGGCGCTCGCTACGTTGGCCGTCGTCGTTTTTGCAGCGGTGGACATCGCGCTGCTGGCGTCGACTGCGATCAAGATTCCTGATGGCGGTTGGTTCCCTCTGATGGTGGCGAGCATCATTTTGTTGTTGATGACGACGTGGAAACGTGGCCGCAGTTTGATGGCCGAGCAGCGTCGCCAGTCCGCGCTGCCGTTGGCACCGATGATCGAAGCGCTGGCGCGTGACGCCGCGCGCGTGCAAGGCACGGCCGTCTTCATGACGTCTAACCCGGACGAAATGCCGGCCGCGATGCTGCACAACCTGAAACACAACAAAGTGCTGCACGAAAAAAACATCATCCTGCATGTGCACTTCGAGGACGTACCGTTGGTCACTCGCGCCAACCGGGTGCGCGTCGAAGAGATGGGTCACGGCTTCTACAAGATGGTCGTGAACTACGGCTTCATGAACGCGCCAGACATTCCTAAGGCGCTCACGATTGCCGCCAAAGCGCACCAGATCGAAGTGGAGATGATGGACACGTCGTTCTTCGTCTCGCGCGAAGTGCTGGTGCCGACGGCGTGCAGGCGAATTTCCGTGTGGCGACAGCGTTTGTTTAGCGTGATGTCGCGCAACGCGCAATCGGCCACCGCATATTTCCAAATTCCAACCAACCGAGTGCTGGAACTCGGCGCACAGATTAAGTTCTAATACAGCTTTTATGCACTAGCGACCGCCAGGCGGTCGTTTGAAGCGCATTTTTACCTCTATCGACATACGCACTAATTCGGCTGCAACGACCACCTAGCTGTCGTTGCAGCCGAAAAGTCATATCGCGTTGCGTCATTGCGGCACACACATCACCAGCCCCTCGTGTACCCAGCCTGCGCTGACCATTGCTTGCGCGATCTTGTCGTCGGTGAGGTAGCGATGATTGCTGTCGAAACTGCGACCAGCGGGGTTGTTGTAGAGCCGGTAGAGCGGAATCGTGGCTGTCGGACAACTAGCGGCTCTGCTTGGTGTGGCCGGGATCGGTCGGCTTGCGCGGAAGGCTAGCCCTTCGTCGTGTAGCGCGCTGATGCCCGGCAGCACCACTTTGCATTCATTCGCGTCTGCGCTGTAGAAATGCGTATTCGGGCCGGGGCTAACGCTGCCGTAGAAGCGACAGACCGAAACGTAGCCGCCGCTCTTGAAGCTGCGCCCGGTGCGCGTCCACTGCGGGATTTGGTCGAGCAAGGCTTGTTCGTTCGCATTGGAGGCGTAGAAAAAGTGCCCGACTGGCGACGCCGGAGACACCGTGTAGTTCACGTATTCGACGATTTCGCCTTCGATGAACGGCGGCGGCAGTTTGGCCAGCTCAAAATTGTTAAGTGACGACGGAAAGTTCGGCCAGTCGGCGAGCATGGGCACCTTGCTTTGATCGCTCGGGTTCCAGTTGCTTTCGCTGGCGACCAAGCCCAAACGATAGCCCCAGTAGTAGGTCATCCACGGCACACCGCCACGTTTGATGACCATCGGCGAGGCGTCGTATTCAGAGCCGTCGCTGGCCTTGCGGCGTACCGGTGCACCGTAGGTTATGGTGTCTTCAAAGGTCCATCTCACAGGGTTTCCAAGAAATTCATCACATCCCAAAGCGTTGAATGCAACGCCGGAATAGTATGTGACAGCCGCTTTTTGCTGCGTGCCTGCCGTCATCGACTGAGGTATGAGAATGCCTTTCATGGCACAGGGCTGCGCCATTGCCCCGCCAAGATACAGCGCTCGATAGCCAAGCAGCATCGAGTTTGCGAAATTACCGTAATAGTGGCCCACATCGACCAGCCTGCGGCTGACGGAAAAATACGTTCCTTCTGCCGTTGTAATCGGCGCGGGGTCGGTCGCGCCGCCGACGACACGAACCTCGGGCGGAAACTGCGATGGCAACGGAAAGGCCGCCTCATACGCGGAAAGGCCGTAATGCAGATAGTAAGGCCCTAATCCGACGGGTACAGATGCCGCCGCCAACGCAGATGACATAGCCACAGCACCCAGAAACGGCAGGGCCCGACGGACAGATTGAAAAATAGTTTGATTCACGATGATGCTCCTCTACGAGGTAGTGGGATGCGCCACTACCTCAAGGTTGACGGTTAAGCGTAAAGGGAAATGCTGGCCTAATCCGGCAAGTAGACGATCTTGATCGGAACGTTTACAGGGTCAGTCACGTAGTTATATGGTTTCGAGTGCTGGCGAACGGCCGCCTCAATGTCACTGGGGGTGACTAGGTTGTATTTATCGGCAATATAGGCTGCCGCCGCAGCGACGTGCGGAGCCGCCATTGAGGTTCCAGAAAGCCATGCCCAGCCTGACGTGGTGCTGTAGTAGGGCGTTCCCATCACAAACCCTTGTGGCTGGCCACCCGAATAAGAGACCCCGTATGAAGTGCCCGTGGCACCATACCCAAAAGTCGAATAAATGTCGTTCCCGGGTGCCCATAAGTCAACGCATGAACCAAAGTTTGATCCGACGCCGTATGGATATCCAGGCGGGATGGAGCCGCCCGCGATGCCAGTTGGTTGACTCACGGAGAACAATTCAGGAAGAGGTCCGCTCGCCGGCAGAGACACTACGCTTGATGCTGCGTACCCAAATCTGTCCAGCGCACCAACCACCATAAAGCCATCGTTGCTTGCCGTGCCGGATGCATTTACGGAAGCCTTGAATGCGGGCGAGTATTTCCGGCCAAAGCTATTGGTTAAAAAGTAGCCACACGAATCGCCATTGTGATTTCCTGCGGATTGGACAAAAACAACCCCGGGATATCGAACCCAACCGGAAATCCACTGCGGGGTGATAAGTTCGATAGCCTTCGTTTGATTGGCGAGTGGCTCACCATCTTCGAAATAGCCCAATCCCCCGGGATTTATTGACATCGTGACAATGTGAACCATCTGAGGATAAAACGCCCACTGCAAGTTGTTCCACTTGATGTAATCCATCGCGAGCCCGATAGTCGTGGAGGTGGGATCGCTACCGCACGGTCCCGCAGTTGGCGTACCCGCCGCCATAGAAACCATGTTTACGCCCGCGTAAATTCCCATACGATTTTTACCGTTGTCGCTTGTAGCGCCAACAATTCCGGCGACATGAGTAGCATGGGCGTAACAGCCGACAGCGGTCGTATAGCCAGAGGCTGCTGTGCATGAATTTGTTTCGCCGCACGAAACATGCTCAGAAACGCTATCTAAATCATCGTGAACGGCGACGCCACTGTCAATGATGTAGACCTTACGTTGACTGCCTGGCAACACAGTTTGCCCGTTGATCGCTTTGTGTCCCCAGTCTCGGAGCTCCTTCCACTCATCTCCGTTCCACTCGGGCAACCAGCCTGACGCTGGCGGTGGCTGAAATGGCGCGCTCAACTGCTGCACTTCATCCTCCGTAATCAACCGAACATTTGTATCGCTACGCAACCGCTCAATCTGCTGGCTGTTGAGAAACGCACTGACGCTGGCGCCGACCCAACTGGTCATGCCGGCGCGCTTGAAGCCGTAGCGTGCTTCGTAGTCTTGCACCAGATTCAATACTCGCGGGTGGTGGCGTGTCTTTTTTGGGTCGAACGATTCGGTGAGTTTGCCGGGGTAACCGTCCTGCGCGGTTTTCACGAAGTCAATGATGATGAGTTTGTTGCCGACCTCATCGGTGATGGGCTTGCTGGCCGCGTGATACGACGGCAAGGCGGGTTTAGCAGGGGGGGGGGTATCTGCGGCGTAGCCTGTGCTCGCGATGCTCACAAGCGTGAGGAAGAGCGCGGCCGTGGAGGCAGTTGCGAGCGTGTGAAGGCGCTGTAACCCATTGCGACGGTGCGGAACGAGACGTTTCATAGCGATTTCCTTTTTGCGAGTGTTGCTGCGTTGAGGAGAAGTGAGCCTGTGTCGTAGTCCTATCACCCGGTCATTGTGAATGAGACTATCTTGATTTTGTGGTTGCGGCATGACCACAACATGACAACAGCATACGCCTGTCGTCGTCACCACACAACACGCTAAGGCAAGCGAAGCGCAGTTGAATCACGTTCGGCGGCTAAATCAGATGAATCTTGCGTTACGCGTTGCTTTGGCTTTTGCGCGGGAGCGACCTTCGCACGGTCGCTTAAGCACATTTTTTCGTATAGTCGAAAGTATTCATAAATCGGCTGTAACGACCACCAATCTGTCGTTGCAGCCGAAAAGTCATACCGCATCGCATCACTGCGGCACACACATCACCAGCCCCTCGTGTACCCAGCCTGCGCTGACCATTGCTTGCGCGATCTTGTCGTCGGTGAGGTAGCGATGATTGCTGTCGAAACTGCGACCAGCGGGGTTGTTGTAGAGCCGGTAGAGCGGAATCGTGGCTGTCGGACAACTAGCGGCTCTGCTTGGTGTGGCCGGGATCGGTCGGCTTGCGCGGAAGGCTAGCCCTTCGTCGTGTAGCGCGCTGATGCCCGGCAGCACCACTTTGCATTCATTCGCGTCTGCGCTGTAGAAATGCGTATTCGGGCCGGGGCTGACGCTGCCGTAGAAGCGACAGACTGAGACGTAGCCGCCGCTCTTGAAACTGCGTCCAGTGCGCGTCCAGTCTGCTACTGTGTCGAGCAGCGCTTGCTCGCTGGCGTTGGCGGCGTAGAAGAAGTGCCCCACCGGGGAGGCGGGCGAAACTTTGTAGTTGACGTATTCGACGACTTCGCCTTCGATGAACGGCGGCGGTAGTTTGGCGAGTTCGAAGTTGTTGAGCGGCGTCGGAAAGTTCGGCCAGTCAGCGAGCATGGGCACCTTGCTTTGATCACTCGGGTTCCAGTTGCTTTCGCTGGCGACCAAGCCCAAACGATAGCCCCAGTAGTAGGTCATCCACGGCAAGCCGTTACGTTTGATGACCATCGGCGAGGCGTCATATTCCGAGCCATCCATCGCCTTGCGGCGCACCGGGGCGCCGTAGGTGATTGCGTCTTGGAAAGTCCACTTGGCAGCCGGCTTCGTGAAGTTGTCGCACTGATTCGGCGGCGGGTTTGAGGTAGACGCCGGCAGATAACCAGAATCAACATTTTGTTGCGTGCCACCGACCATCGACCTAGGGATACTGATTGGTATGACTAGGCACGGCCCAAATTCTGAATCTTCAAAGCGGAGCGAAGACGCGGGGTATCCATCCAGTCTCGGATCTACGGTGGATGAAGTTATCCGCATAACCCGCGTGACGGGCCAAGAATTTTGCCCGTCGTACGTTACTGATGGCGGATCAATTCCGCCGCCGGTAACGTGGATTTCAACGGCGTACGGATTAGGCAGTCCTATCGCTGTTGGCCCATACTGTGGGTAATACTGAGCCAATGTGGTCGAAGCGGGCGCGGCTGCACCGTGGCTCGACCATAACGCGAAGAGCCCAAACAGGGCGCTTCGTGCCATGTGTAAGGCAACGTTTGTTTTCATAATAGTCCTAATCAATTCAGGGGGCCGCGCAATGCGCTCCACACGGCGCATCGCACGAATCGGAGCTTAGAAGTGGTTAGTCTGGTAGGTAGACTATTTTCCGACCGGCGTACGTGAACGCCTCATCTCGCACCTTCTGCTCGATCGCAATGGGCGTCGTCAATTGATACTTGTCAGCGATGTACGCGGCGGCAGCGGCAACGTGTGGTGCGGCCATCGAGGTGCCAGAGAGCCAAGCCCAGCCTTGCATCGGAGCTGGTGGCGTAGAAGTTCCCGTGTATGTCCACGGATGAGACCAGACGTATGTCGAGGACTGACCGCCGGAATATGGCTGATAGGGGTTAAGCGGATCAGGTCCATAGTAGCTGGTGTCTCCGTGCGAACCACGCCCCCACGTCGAATAAATGCCTTGCCCTGGTGCCCAAATATCGACACAGTTACCATAGTTGGTTCCAAGTTCAGGGTCGGTAATACCGAGGGGTTCCGACGCATTTATCGGGGTAGCGAGCGTCCCGTTATTCCCTATTGCACCTACGACCAAGACACCATCAACCTGCGTGGTTTGCTGATTCAGTCCAATTTGATATGCACGCGATTCGCGTTTCGGTAGGGCATTCGTGTCTCCACATGCGTCCTGATTACCGTTCCCCGCCGACTGAACAAACACAGCACCCGGATAGAAAGTCCAGCCGCTAATTCCCACAGGCGTGACGAGTTCGACCACCTTTGACTGATTGGTCTGTTGACCCCCATTGGCGTCGAATCCCATACCGCCTGAGTTCGCGGACAAATTCACGATGGGTACATTCGGCGTGTAGAACGACCACTGTATGTTGCTCCACTTAATGTAGTCGAGCGCATGGCCAATGGCGGTCAAACTTGGCCCTCCCTGAGTGTCGCCACATGACGCAGTCACCAACGTCCCCGTGCCCATCGACACCATGTTGACGCCCGCATAAACACCCATGCGCGTTTGCCCGTTTCCCGCCGTTGCACCGATGATGCCTGCGACGTGAGTAGAGTGCGCGTAGCAGCCGACCGCTCGCACATCTCCGTACGTATTTGTGCAAGTCTCGTTGGCACCGACGTAAGCACTGCACACAAATCGATCCGACACACTCCCGAGATCATCATGAAACGCAACACCACTATCAATGATGTAAACCTTGCGTTGACTGCCGGGCAATACCGTTTTGCCATTCACCGCGACATGCCCCCAGTCGCGCAGTTCCGTCCACGGGGTGCCATTCCATGCGGGATACCAGGGCGGATTGGCGCTAAAAGGCTGAACCTCGTCCTCTGTAATCAACCGAACATTTGTGTCGCCACGCAACCGCTCAATCTGCTGACTGTTGAGAAACGCACTAACGCTTGCGCCGACCCAACTGGTCATACCTGCGCGCTTGAAGCCGTAGCGTGCTTCGTAGTCTTGCACCAGATTCAATACTTGCGGGTGGTGGCGCGTCTTTTTCGGGTCGAACGATTCGGTGAGTTTGCCGGGGTAACTGTCCTGCGCGGTTTTCACGAAGTCAATGATGATGAGTTTGTTGCCGACCTCATCCGTGATGGGCTTGCTGGCCGCGTGATACGACGGCAAGGCGGGCTTAGCAAGGGGGGGGGCATCTGCGGCGTAGCCTGTGCTCGTCATGCTGACGAGCGCGAGGCAGAGCGCGGCCGTCGAGGTAGTTGCGAGCGTGTGAAGGCGCTGTAACCCATTGAGACGATGCGGAACGAGACGTTTCATAGCGATTTCCTTTTTGCGAGTGTTGCTGCGTTGAGGAGAAGTGAGCCTGTGTCGTAGTCCTATCACCCGGTCATTGTGAATGAGACTATCTTGATTTTCAGGTTGCGGCATGACCGCAACATGACAACAGCATACGCCTGTCTTCATCGTCGCACAACTACGCTGCGCAGTGGAAATGGCGGTCGAATCGCGCTCGACGGCTAAATCAGATGAGTCGTGTGTTGCGCGTTGCATTGGCTTTTGCGTGGGAGCGACCGTCGTACGGTCGCTTAAGCGCATTTTTTCGTATAGTCGAAAGTATGCATAAATCGTCGCAAACGACCGCGGGTCGGTCGCCAGACGCATAAAGTTGTTAACAGTGAAGTGTCCGCTCACCGCGCGTATCGCGAAGGGTCTGAAAACGAGGCCGACGATCAACGCCTCGCGACGCCGAGGGTGAACGGATGTCGTTAAGTCTCCCGGCCTTCGCCTACGCTGCGGCCCGCGCATCTTTCCGTCGCCAATACAGCGCGCAGCTGAGACCGCTGACGATGTGCCACATGCCCCAGAGGCTGGCGATGATGACCATGCCTAGGTCGGCGTTGAACTGCACGGCGATGATGCCCAGCGCGAGGCCGGAATTTTGCATGCCGCCTTCGATCATCACGGCGCGGCGGTCGCGCTCGGAGACGCCCAGCGCGACGCTCGTAATCCAGCCGAAAAAGAGGCCGCTCGCGTTGTGTGCGATGACGATGGCTAAAGTAGGCAGCAGGCCCAACGTGAGTAGCTGCCGTTCCTTGACCAGCCCAAGCACGATAAACGCGAGCAACGCGACGAGCGAGAAATTCGCCAGCGGCTTGTGAATTTTCGCGGCCAAGCCCGGCAGTCGGTGGGTGACGAAAAGCCCTAACGCCATCGGCACCGCGAGCATCAACACGAGACTGATCCAGATATCAGACGCGTCGATTTTCAGCGCGCGCAGCCACGTCGCCGTCACCGGATTGGTGGCGATCATCCAGCCGAAGTTAAACGGCGTTGCAACCAAAGCGATGAGCGACGCCACGGCCGACACACTGACCGAGAGGGCCGTGTTGCCGCGCCCGAAGTGCGTAATCACATTGCTCAAGCTTCCGCCGGGACACGCGGCGACGAGGATCATCGCCGCCTCCACGTTGGGCGGCAAGTCGAGCGCGAGCGTAGCGAGCCACGTTCCGACCGGTAGCAAAATGAACTGCGGAATCAACCCACAAATGACTGCGCGTGGCGTTTGCGCGACGCGCCGAAAATCGTCGACCTTGAGTTCAAGCGCGACGGAGAAGACCATCAGCGCGAGCACTGCGGTCAAGATGATTTGCTGCGTGGTCATTGTGAGTTTTCCCCTTACGTCAGGCTGCGCGCACCGATGATAAGGCGCATGATCGTGGTGACTAAGCACGCGAACGCGAAGCCATACGCGAGCGCAGCAAACCATTGCGGCGCGAGACACATGGCGGTGAACACGAGAATGGTCTCGAAGCCCTCGGTGAGTCCGCCCAAGTAATAAATGCCTTTGCTTGGATACGCCTCATTAATTTTGCCGCGCTTGGCGACGATGGACGCGTATGCGAGGAAGGTCGACGCGGTTCCGATGAAACTCGCGAGTAGGACCGCCGCTGGCAATGCATTAACGGCCGGATTAGCGAGAGCAAAACCCAACGGAATCGCCGCGTACACCAAGACGTCACAGACGATATCGAGAAACGCGCCACGATCGGTCGGCCCGGCAGCGCGCGCCATCGTCCCGTCCACGCCATCGAGAAACCGGTTCGCTAAGAACAGTGCAAGCCCCACGCCGAAATGCCCGAGCGCGATCATCGGCGCGGCGGCCAACCCCACAGTCGCACCCACAAGTGTCACGCCATTGGCGGTACAACCCAAGCGCGTCAAGACGCGTGCCACTGCGCGGTGTGGCGCAGCGAGCAGGGGAAGTAGATGGCGGTCGAACATGTGACGAGTGTAGCGGCGCGCATGCAAGGCCCCTGCTCTGCTAGATTCGAGTTATGAACTCCGCGCTTGCCCTTATCGTCATCGTGCTCGCTGCCAGCGTGTTGGCCGTGGGACTGTGTCGGCGTTTAGGGTTGCCGTCGCTCTTGGGCTATCTCGTCGTTGGAATGTTGCTAGGGCCGCAGGCGTTCAAGCTCATCCCGGACTCGTCGCAGGCGCGGGCGATTGCTGAATATGGCATCGTTTTCTTGATGTTCTCGATCGGACTGGAATTTTCGTTGCCGCAGTTTCGTGCGATGCGACGCATGGTGCTGGGGCTTGGGTCGGCGCAGTACATCGCTTCGCTGGTGCTTTTCGCGTTGATCGCGCTGGCGCTCTCGCAGTCGGTCGCGTCGGCCATCGTGCTCGGCGCCGCGCTGGCGATGTCGTCTACCGCCATTGGCATCAAGCTTTTGGCGGAGCGCAACGAGCTGAGTTCGCCGCTGGCGAGACCAGTGATTGGCGTATTGCTCTTTCAGGATTTGGCCGTGGTGCCTTTGCTCATTTTGCTACCCGCACTCGGCGTGGGCGGCGGCATGGGCGCAAGCGAAATTGGCTGGATACTTACGAAAGTGGTGGTACTGCTGGGTTTGTTGCTTGGCTTCGGTCAGCCTGTGCTGCGCGCGTGGTTTCGTATCGTCGCGCGGCGCAAAACCAGCGAACTATTCATGCTCAATGTGTTGCTCGTTACGCTTCTCTTAGCGTGGCTGTGTCACCTTGCTGGCTTGCCGCACGCACTGGGCGCATTCGTTGCCGGCATGCTCATTGCCGAGACAGAATACAAGATGCAGGTGGAGGACGATATTCGTCCGTTCCGTGATGTTTTGCTCGGTATGTTTTTCATCTCGGTCGGCATGCAGCTTGATGGCGGATTTGTCGTGACGCAGTTTGGTTGGGTGCTGCTGACGCTAGTCGTGTTGTTGCTCGGTAAAGCCGTAGTGCTGCAACCGCTGGTTAGAAAGTTTGGCTTCAAAGCCGCTGACGCGAACGTTGCAACGTCGCTCCTTGCGCCTGCGGGTGAGTTTGGTTTCGTGCTGATCACTTTGGGTCTAACCACCGGAGCGCTCCCCACCCAACCCGCACAAGTGGCCATCGCGGCGATGTTGATCTCGATGCTGGCTGCGCCGTTTCTGCCGCGCCTTGCAGAACGCATGAACCAGCGCATCACTGCGAACGATTTCTTGGCGCGTTCGGCCGACATTTTCAAAATCGCGACCGAGAGCATGGAGCGGCAAGATCACGTCATCATCTGCGGCTTCGGGCGCAGCGGCCAATATCTTTCGCGTTTGCTGGAGGCCGAGAACGTGCGCTACGTGGCGCTCGACCACGACCCAGACCGTGTGCGCGAGGCGCAAGGCGGCGTGGGCAATGCGGCGGGGAACCACATCGTGTTCGGTGACGCCTGCCGACGTGAGGCGCTGATTGCAGCGGGCGTTGAGCGCGCGCGCGCGTTGGTAATTTCGTTTAGCGACGTGGATGCCGCACTCAAAATTCTCGGCACCGCAAAGGTGCTGCGCCCGGATTTGGCCATCGTGGTGCGCACCACGGACGAAGAATCCATTGACCGTCTGCTCGAAGCCGGTGCGACAGAAGTGGTGCCCGAAGTGCTCGAAGGCAGTTTGATGTTGGCCTCGCACTCGCTCTTGCTTCTTGGCACGCCGCTCTCAAAAGTCTTGCGACGGATTCGCGCGGTGCGCGAGGAGCGCTACAGTTTGTTTCAAGGCTTCTATCGGGGCGCAAGCGACGGCAACGAAAACGAAGACGACGCTCAGGTCTTGCACACGGTGCACCTACCCGACACGGCAAACGCAGTGGGCCGCACTTGGGGCGAAGTCGCGGCGAATTTTCGCGGTGGTGCGGCGGAAATCAGTCATATCCGTCGCGGCAGCGTCCGCTTGCCACGGCCGGCTGATGACTTCGTGTTCGAGTCCGGTGATGCGTTAATTTTGCTCGGCACTCAAACAGGCGTGACCTCGCTAGAGTTGCACTTGACGCGATAATTTTTCACGAATCTTGATCGTCAATAAATGCTGCGCCGCAGCAACAACTCGGCGAGACGGTCCAGCACCTTGCACAATGATTAGGGCTTTCCCTAATTAAACTGAATAAACCTACGCACTCTTTTGAATTGCGTATGGTGGCATGCCGTTTGCGTATGCAACACATCTAAATCTCTGGTGTAATCGCTGCTGAACGGACATCGGCGCTTTCAAGCCATACGCTCACATTAATTCCGATAAAAAATCTAGGAGATATTGAATGTTTAAATCTGGAACGAAAGTCGTTCTCGGCACGTTGCTCGCCGTTGGCGCGTTGGCTGCTCTGCCCGCACATGCTGGTGCGACGCTCGACAAAATCAAGAAAGCTGGTCAGGTCGTTTGCGGCGTGAACACCGGTTTGGCTGGTTTCTCGCAAGCTGACTCCGCTGGTAACTGGACCGGCCTTGACGCTGACTACTGCAAAGCACTCGCTGCTGCCGTTTTGGGCGATGCCAATAAAGTGAAGTGGGTTCCTCTGAACGCACAGCAACGCTTCGCGGCATTGCAATCAGGCGAAGTTGATGTCCTCTCGCGTAACACCACGTTCTCGCTCACCCGCGATGCATCGCTAGGTCTGCACGCAACGGGCGTGACGTACTACGACGGTCAAGGCTTCATGGTCACGACCAAGTCCAAGATCAAAGACGCCAAGCAACTCAAAGGCCAAACCGTTTGCGTTCAATCCGGCACCACGACCGAGAAGAACCTGACGGACTTCTCCAAAGCCAACGGCTTGGGCATCAAACCCGTCGTGTTCGAAAAAGTAGAAGCAGCCACCGGCGCGTACTTCGCAGGTCGTTGCATCGCCTACACGACAGACGCATCGGGCCTCGCTTCAGTTCGTAACAAAGAAGCTAAGAACCCTGACGAACACGTCATCCTCCCACAGCTGATCTCCAAAGAGCCACTCGGCCCAATGGTTCGCCGTGGTGACGACGAGTGGTTCGCCATCTCGAAATGGGTTATCCATGGTCTGCTCGAAGCCGAGGAATACGGCGTCACGCAAGCTAACGTTGACCAAATGAAGTCGAGCACCGATCCGGTCGTTCAACGCATCCTCGGCACGTCCGAAGATACGGGCAAGCTGCTCGGTCTCGACAAAGAATGGATGGCACGCGCACTCAAAGCCGTTGGTAACTACGGCGAAATCTTCGAGCGCAATGTAGGTCCGAAGTCGGCGCTCAAGCTGCCACGCGGTGCTAATAACCAGTGGAATAAGGGCGGCCTGATGTACGCCTACCCAGTCCGGTAAGACTTGCTGCGCGGGCGCATTGCGGCGTTGGCGGCTCGCTCGTGTACGAAAGTACACGTCGCGAACCGCCGCCTTGCACTGCATCCCGCTCGCGGCGTCTGAACATTGGTTCGTTTTTCGATTCCAACAGTCAACGCCGTATCTGCATAGTCCCCTCTCCTGCACGCGGGAGAGGGTTAGGGTGAGAGTGACTCGTTTGCGGATCAGTCTCCTCTCCCTAACAGGAACAACAGAAGTCCTGTCACCGGATAACGATATTTTTTAACGGGGAAATGCATGGCGGTTGCACCACGAACACCACCTAGCAAACGAGATTGGTCTTGGCGTAGCCAAGCGTTTCGCGGCTTGCTTTATCAAATACTCGCGGTTGCGCTCATCGGCGGCGCAGTCTGGTTTTTGGCGCACAACACCGCCGAGAACATGCGCATACGGGGCATCAAGAGCGGCTTCGATTTTCTTTGGGCGCCGGCGGGTTTCGACATCGGCGAGTCCCTGTTTCCGTTTGATTCCAACAACCCCTATTGGAAGGCGTTCCTGATTGGCGTGAGCAACACATTGCGTGTTGCCGTTGTCGGCATCATCTTGACGACAATTCTCGGTACCTTAATTGGCGTCGGCCGCTTTTCCCGCAACGGTTTGCTGCGCGGCCTGTGTCAGGCGTACGTCGAATTCTTCCGTAACGTTCCGGTGCTGCTTCAACTTTTGATGTGGTACTTGCTTTTTACGGAACTGCTTCCGGACATCACGGACGCGAAGCACGTCGGTCCGTTTTTTCTAAGCAAAGGTGGTTTGTCGTTTCCCGAGCCATTGTGGGCCACTGGACATCTCACGGGTGTGATCGGATGGGGCCTCGGAGCGGTTGTTGCGTGGTTTTATCGTCGTTGGGCGCAAGCAAAATTCGAAGCGACGGGACAACTGCGAAGCATGTTCTGGGTGCCCGTCGTGATCGTGATCGCATGTGGTGCGCTAGGCTGGATCATAGGCGGTGCACCGTTTGATTTCAACATGCCCAAGAAGGGCGAGTTCGCGATTGAGAATGGCGGTTCGTTGACACCGGAATTCATGGCGGTGCTGTTGGGACTTGTGCTCTACACGGCTGCCTTCGTGGCCGAAGTCGTGCGCTCCGGCATCTCGTCGGTAGCGCGCGGGCAAAGTGAAGCAGCGCAAGCCCTCGGTCTGTCGAAGGGTCAGGAGATGCAAAAAGTGCTTCTCCCACAAGCGCTGCGTGTGATCATCCCGCCGATGACGAGCCAGTTTTTGAACCTCACGAAGAACTCGTCGCTTGCGGTCGCGATTGGCTACCCTGACGTGGTGTCAATCGCGAACACCGCGCTCAACCAAACCGGCCGCGCGGTCGAGTGCATCGCGATCATCATGTTGGTGTATCTCACCACCTCGTTGTCCACCTCGATCTTCATGGGTTGGTACAACGCGAAATCAGCCATTCAGGAGCGCTAGACCATGGCTGAAACAATTGTCTTTCAATCGGCTCCAGCACGCCCTGCTCCAGTAAAAACCGAGGGCTTGGTGCCTTGGGCTAAGGCCAATTTGTTCGCGAACTGGCAGAGCACCGTCACAACCGTCATCGTGCTTGGCGTGTTGTTGTATGCAATCCCCAACTTTATCCAGTGGGCGTTCCTTACCGCCACGACGGTACCAAACGCGGATGCTTGTCGTGCGCCGGGCGTCGGCGCGTGTTGGGGCGTGGTGACCGAGAAGTATCG
>DAINAJ010000023.1:0-6064 GCA_036733505.1 Casimicrobium sp. | reverse complement strand
TGACGATCATGTTGTCGTCGCTGTCGATGGTCATGTCGTTTCCCATTGCAATTGCAGTTGCGCTTGGCCGCCGCTCGGCGCTTCCCGCGATTCGCACGTTTTGCACGATTTACGTTGAACTCATCCGCGGTGTGCCGCTGATTTCTGTGTTGTTCATGGCGTCGTTCATGTTCCCGTTGTTCATGCCGCAAGGCGTAACGGTGGACGTGATGATTCGTGTACTCGCAGGCCTGACTTTGTTCGCTGCGGCGTACATGGCGGAGGTGATTCGCGGTGGCCTGCAGGCTATGCCGAAGGGGCAGACGGAAGCAGCTGCGTCGCTCGGGTTGTCGTACTGGCAAACGCAGTTCAAAATCATTCTGCCGCAGGCTTTGGCGCTTGTCGTGCCGAGCATCGTAAACAACTTCATCGGCTTATTCAAAGACACTTCGCTCGTTGGCATCGTGTCGCTCTACGAACTGACCGGATCGCTCGGCCTTGCCCTGAACGGTGACGCCGATTGGCGTCCGTACAAGCTTGAAGGCTACGTGTTCATCACGCTAATTTATTTCGCATTCTGCTTCGCCATGAGCCGCTACAGCCTGTGGATTGAAAAGCAAGTCAACAAATCCAAACTGCGCTAGTCGGGAAGCAACCAATGAGCACCACCAATAACGCCGCCAAAGACATCATCGTTTTCGATAAGGTCAACAAATGGTACGGCAACAGTTTTCACGTCCTGCGCGACATCAACCTGAACGTCAAACAAGGCGAGCGTATCGTTGTCTGCGGCCCGTCGGGCTCAGGCAAATCGACGCTGATTCGTTGCATCAATCGCCTTGAAGAACACCAAGAAGGCCATCTCTACGTTGACGGCACCGAACTAACAGACGACGTCAAAGCGATCGACAAGATCCGCAAGGAAGTCGGCATGGTGTTTCAACAGTTCAATCTGTTTCCCCATCTAACGGTGCTCGAAAACCTGACGCTGTCACCGATGTACGTCGGAAAAGTGCCGAAGAAAGAAGCCGAAGAAAAGGCGATGCTTCAGTTGAAGCGCGTGCGCATTGCTGAACAAGCGGGCAAGTATCCGCTCCAGCTCTCCGGCGGCCAGCAGCAGCGCGTGGCGATTGCGCGCGCGCTCTGCCTCACGCCTAAGATCATGTTGTTTGATGAGCCAACCTCTGCGCTCGATCCAGAGATGATCAAGGAAGTGCTCGACGTGATGGTCGAGATGGCGAACCAAGGCATCACCATGATCTGCGTGACCCACGAAATGGGTTTCGCCAAGGCCGTGGCCGACCGGGTGATCTTTATGGATCAGGGCCAAATCGTCGAACAAAACAACCCACACGACTTCTTCAACAATCCGCAGACCGATCGCTCGAAAGATTTTCTGTCGAAGATTTTGGGGCACTAGGCGAGCGTTCAGCGCTGCAAAAGCAAAGAGCCGCTTTCGCGGCTCTTTTCATTGGTGCTCCTGGGTGGTCACCATACAGCTTTGTGGCGCAAACGACTGCCAGACGGCGATTACCGCCAATATTGTTACTTTCTCGACATTAATACAAACTCGCACCAAACGACCGCCCGCTGGTCGTTCGCGCCAAAAAGCTGTTGGGCATAAAACGACCGATCACCAATACCGCATCGCGCCTTTGAACAGTTCGGCCAGGGATGCTTTGGTCACGTCGCGTGGCGCGTTCTTGATCACGCGTTGCTGCGGGAAGGCGCGCTCAGCGAGCGTTTCCGCGTCAGCGTCGGTGTAGCCCACGGCGTTGAGACCGTTCGGGAAGTTCACGGCGCGCATCATTTCGATGAGTTTGCCGGCTACCACTTCGCCAGCGTCTTTCGTGGTCGCGCCGGCCATGTTTGCACCGAGAAATTGCGCGGCTTCGAGGTGGCGCTCGGGCGCGGCCTCGCCGGTGAATCGGTAGACGCTCGGCGCATTGAGCACGACACTCATGCCGTGCGGCACCATCGGCTCCTCTTGCGGATAGCCCGCTGGTGCCTTGAAATCGCGCACAAGTCCCGACACGGCGTAGCTCATGCCATGCGGCAGGTGGCAACCGGCGTTCGAGAAGGTCATCCCGGCGATGAGCGCCGAGTACATGATCGCGCCCTTGGCTTGCGCGTCGCTCGGGTCGTTCACGGCGTTCACGAGGTTTTGGCCTATCACGCGCAGTGCTTCGCGCGCGCCCATGTCGCTCCACAAATTTGCGCCCTGATTCATCGGACGCTTCGCGCCGTCGAAACCTTCATAGGCCTTCGCTTTCGCCGAATGCGGACGCGCGGTGTAGCTTTCCAGTGCGTGAGAGAGCGCGTCGAATCCGTTGGCCGCGATTACCGCGGGCGTCAAGGTATGCGTGACGTCAGGGTCAACCAGCGCGCGCGACGGCAACAAATGCCGCGACAGAATGCCCGTTTTGCATTGGTGCTCAAGCAAATCGAAGATCGCGATCCCGGTCACCTCGGAGCCAGTGCCGCAGGTCGTCGGGCACGCGATATGCGGCTTCAACGGACCCGGAACGGCCTTGCCTTGCCCAATCGGCGCGTTCACGTAGGCAAGAAAATCGTCCGGGTACGTTGCGTAAAGATTCGCCGCTTTAGCCGTGTCCATCACTGAACCGCCGCCAACCGAAACGAAGCCGTCAAAGTTACCTTCTTGGGCGAATTTTGCCGCTGCCTTGAACGAGCGATCCGTCGGTTCGACCTCGCACTCCCAATAAATCGCGACGCTGCAGCCGGCCGCTTCGAGCGAGCGCTTCACGGTGGCAACGTACGGCAAGTCGCGCACTGTTTTGTCGGTGTAGAGCGCGATGCGCTTCATGCCCAAGGCGCGCGCATGCGAGCCCGATTCGCGCAGGCTCCCGGGGCCGAACGTGAAGTGATTGACTTCGACGGTAAACGAGGCGTCACCTTCGTGACCGGCAACGCCTTCAAGTCCGTAGTAACGGCAGCAGCGATACATGGTTAGGCCTTCGCGTAAGCGCGTTCAACCCGCGCTACGCGGGTTTCGAAATGTTCGTACCAACGGTCGTTTCCCGTTTGGCGGGCGAGCGTGTGCTCGGCGTTTTTCTTCCAGTTTGCGATGCTCGCTTCGTCGCGCCAGTACGAAACCGTAATGCCGAAACCATTGAGGTCGCGCGTGCTTTCGACGCCGAGATAGCCCGGTTGCTGCGCCGCGAGTTCGACCATTCGTGCGGCCATATCGCCGTAGCCATTATCGCCTTGTGCAGCAACGCGTTGGCTCGTGAAGATCACCGCGTAATACGGCGGCTCTGGCGTGTTGGCGAACGCACTCACCTTGCATCTGCCTTAATCATGTCTGCTGCTTTCTCGGCCATCATCACGACCGGCGCATTGGTATTTCCAGACACCAATGTCGGCATGACCGAACAATCAATCACGCGCAATCCCGTCACACCGCGCACACGAAGACGGCTGTCGACGACGCCCATCGGGTCGCCGTCTGGTGCCATTTTGCAAGTACCTGACGGATGAAAAATCGTCGCACCGTATTGCCGTGCGAACTGCAAAATTTCATCGTCGCTTTGTGCACTGTCGCCTGGACGATATTCTTCACCGATCAAGTGGCTCATCGCGTTTGTGTGCGCCAGCTTTCGTGCGAAACGGATCGACGCAACCGCGCAGCGCACGTCGGTTTCATGCGACAAATAATTGGAATACATGGCCGGTGCGGCAAGCGGATCGGCCGATTTCAAGCGAATCTCGCCGCGTGATTCTGGGCGCAACTGGCATACCGAGAATGTGCAGCCGCTCCACGGATGCGTCGGCGCGCCCGCCATCTCGGCCGAGAGCGCGGCGAAGTGAAACTGAATATCTGGCGTCTTCGATTCGGGCAAAACGCGCGTAAACATTCCGCCGTGATTAATGCCAATCGCGAGCGGCCCGGCGCGGCGTGTGAGCCACTCCCAGCCCATCATGAACTTGCGCCAATTGCTCTTCAAATCATCATTGGTGGTGATCGGTTGTTTCACCTTGTACATGAGGCGAAGCTGCAAATGGTCTTGCATATTCTGGCCAACGCCAGGCAGATCGTTTTTCACCGCGATGCCGTGTTCGCGCAGATGCCCGGCCGGGCCAATGCCTGAGAGCATCAAAAGCTGCGGGCTTTGCAGCGCGCCAGCGGTCAGCAGCACTTCCTTGTTGGCACGCAACGTCACGCGTGTGCCGTATTGCATGAATTCAACGCCCACGGCGCGCGAACCTTCAAAAAGAACACGCGTGACTTGCGCGTTGACTTCGGTACGTAGATTTTTTCGCTTTTGCGCGGGTCGCAAATACGCGACTGCCGTTGAACAACGCCAGCCGTTCTTGGTGAAGAGCTGGTAGTAGCCCACGCCTTCCTGATCGCCGCTGTTGAAGTCCTCCGTGCGTGGCACGCCAAGCTCCTCGCCGCCCGCGATGATCGCGTCCATCAGCGGATGCGCTTTCGGGATTGACGTGCCCCACAGCGGCCCGCCTTGCCCATGCGTGCCGTTTTCGAGTAAACGTTTATCGCTGTTGTGCTCGCTCTTGATGAAGTACGGCAGCACTTCTTTCCAGCTCCAACCGTTGTTGCCTGCGGCGCTCCAACGGTCGTAGTCTGCGGCTTGGCCGCGGATGTAGATGAGCCCGTTAATCGACGACGAACCGCCCAGCCCGCGTCCGCGTGGCCAGTAGATGTTGCGGTTGTTCATATTCGGGTCGGGCTCGGTCTTGTAACCGTAGTTGTAAACCGGATGGAACATCGTTTTGGCGTAGCCAATCGGAATGTGAATCCACAAATAATTGTCAGTCGGGCCTGCTTCTAGCAGGCACACCGAACTGCGCCCATCCTCCGACAATCGATTGGCCAACACGCACCCAGCGGTGCCCGCGCCCACAACGATGTAATCCACGCTCATAACGATTCCATCTTCAAGTTCAGTGACATGTAGAGCACGTCCGGCTCCGGGTTGTGCGTGTACGCCTCGCACTCGACAAACCCGAGCGAGCGATAGAGCGCAATGGCCGACGGCATGCGCCCCTTCAACGTGTCGAGCTTCATGTCGGCGTAACCCGCAGCACGCGCCGCCGCAATCACGGTGTTGGCCAACGCACGGCCACAGCCTAATCCCTGCGCGGTAGGCTCGACCCACAAGCGTTTCATTTCACACACCGATTCCGAGAGCGGACGCAGCGCGATGACGCCAATTGGTGCCGCGCGCACTGGCTCGCGAGCAAGCCACAAACCGCCCAACGGCGCGACATATTTTCCGGGAAGCGCAGCGAGCTCGGCTTCAAAATTTTGGAAGCACAGATCAATACCGGTCCACGCTGCGTACCGGCGCATGAGCTCGCGCGCGTGCTCAACATCAGCAGGGGAAAGTGCAGGCGTAATAACAACGGATGGCGACATGGTTTTCGCTAGGAACTACGGGCTATTTAGCTTCGGGGCACGCGCCGGTGGCAACAGCGGTACCTGCGATTTGCGTTTGCAACGTCTCGAGCTGTGTGATCGTGGACTGCGCGGGTTCGCGCAAGACCAAATTGGTCATCGCCACGGTCTGTGCGCGCGTACCGTAGGCGGCCGTTTTCACGCCGAGCTTTTTCACTTCGGCGAGGCGCGCATCGGCACCGTCTTTATTGCGAAACACGCCAAGTGAAATCGCGAAATTCCATTGACCTGGATCTTGAATTAGCGCAACGTCTTTCACATTCAAGCGCTTCAAATCCGCGAGCGCGCGTTCAGCGGTAATTTTGTTTGGTTTGGGCGGAATGTAGACCCAATGTTCGGCCGCCACATCAACGCGCCGCGTCGACAACGTGCGCGCCAAGCCAAGCGGTTCGAGCAATTTGATCGCCCGGGCACGGTCCGCTTCGGAGAGCGGCCCCCACTCGGCACACGCGAGCGTGAGCTGCGCCACTTTGGCCGGCCCAAGCTTAGAGATTTGCTGCGTGGTGAGCACGCGCACTTGATCAGCGTTGACCGGTTTGTAGCGATCCGACGCGGCCTGCGCTTCGCTGTTGTAGCGTTCGTAGTAGGCGTAGCCGAACACAGCGGCATTCGCCAACAACAAAAATATGAACAGTTTTTTCATCA